>DATCWZ010000466.1:0-3111 GCA_036566065.1 Streptomyces sp.
CCAGGTCGATCCGGGACAGCTCGAAGCCGTCGAGCGTGCTCGCGACGGCCGCGAGCCTGGCCCGCGCCGGGCTCGCCTCGTGGGCCTCGCTGACCAGCAGGCACAGGCCGGGGGCCGCGCCGCGGCCGACGCGGCCGCGCAACTGGTGGAGCTGGGAGACGCCGAACCGGTCCGCGTCCATGATCACCATGACGGTGGCGTTGGGGACGTTCACCCCGACCTCGATGACTGTCGTGGCGACCAGGACGTCGACCTGACCGGCGGCGAACCGGCGCATCACGTCGTCCTTGTCGTCCGGGTGCATCCTGCCGTGCAGCACCTCGATCCGCAGACCGCCGAGCGCCCCCTTGGCCAGTTGCCCGGCGATGTCCAGCACGGCGAGCGGCGGGCGCTTCTCACCGTCCTCCTCGCCGGGCGCCGGCTTCGCGCCGTTCTTCCCGTTCGCCGCCTCTTCCGCGTCGTCGCCGATGCGCGGGCACACGACGTACGCCTGGTGGCCGCTCTCCACCTCCTCGCGGACCCGCTCCCAGGCGCGGGTGAGGAAGTGGGGCTTGTCCCTGGCGGGCACCACATGGCTGGCGATCGGCGAGCGGCCGGACGGGAGCTGGTCCAGTACGGAGGTCTCCAGGTCGCCGAAGACCGTCATGGCGACCGTACGGGGAATGGGTGTCGCCGTCATGACCAGTACGTGCGGCACCCGCTTCTCCCCCCGGGAGTGGGCCTTGGAGCGCAGGGCGTCGCGCTGCTCCACGCCGAAGCGGTGCTGCTCGTCGACCACGACCAGCCCGAGGTCGTGGAACTTCACCGTGTCCTCGATCAGCGCATGGGTGCCGATGACGATTCCGGCCTCGCCGGTGACCAGGTCGAGCAGCGCCCGGCGGCGGGCCGCGGCCCCCATGGAACCGGTCAGCAGGACAACCCTGGTCCCCCGGTCCGAGCCGCCCAGCAGCCCGCCCTCGGCGAGCTCCCCCATCATCTCGGTGACCGACCTGTGGTGCTGCTGGGCCAGTACTTCGGTGGGGGCGAGCAGCGCGGCCTGGCCGCCGGTGTCGACGACGGTGAGCATCGCGCGCAGGGCGACGATCGTCTTGCCCGAGCCGACCTCGCCCTGAAGCAGCCGGTGCATCGGGTGCTCGGTCGCCAGATCGCCGAGGATCTCCCCGGTGACCTTCTGCTGGCCCTCGGTGAGCGTGAAGGGCAGCTTGGCGTCGAAGGCGTCGAGCAGCCCGCCGGGGACGTACGCCCGGGCGGCCGCCGGGAGCTGGGTGTCGGCGTAG
Source organism: Streptomyces sp. (assembly GCA_036566065.1). GTDB lineage: Bacteria > Actinomycetota > Actinomycetes > Streptomycetales > Streptomycetaceae > Streptomyces. The sequence goes on from DATCWZ010000466.1 coordinate 1,278, forward strand.
CGCCTGCGGGCCAGCGCGACCTGGAGGACGAATGCCTCGTCCCACTTGAGCCGGGACCGCGCTGCGGCGATGTCCGCCTTCGTACGCGGACGGTGGATCTTGAGCAGTGCCTCGGGCAGCGAGGTGAGGCCCTGCCCGTCCCGCAGCGCCGGGGGCAACGGATCGACGGCGTCCCGCGCGCTGGGCAGGACGGTGTCCACGGCCTTGGCGATCCGCCAGGAGTCGATCTGCTTGCAGGCGGGATAGATCGGCAGCAGTTGTCCGGCGAAGGCGTCCACCGCCTCGGTCGCCTCGTCGGCGTCCTCCACCTCCAGGAGCTGGTACGTGGGGTGGGCGAGCTGTCTCTTCCGGTTGAAGACGGAGACCTTGCCCGCGAACATCGCCCGGCGGCCCGGCAGCAGCTCCTTGTGCGGCTTGTGGACGCCGTGGCCGAAGAAGACGAGCTGGAGCCTGCCGCTGCCGTCGGTGAGGGTCACCTCCAGGCGCCTGCCCCGGCCGTTGTTGAACACCATGACGCGGGCGTCGGCGACCTGGGCGACGACCGTCACATGCTCGTCCAGCGGGAGGTCGGTGAGCGCCGTGAGGCGCCCGCGCTCCTCGTACCGCCGCGGATAGTGGTGCAGCAGGTCACCGACGGTGTGCAGGCCGAGGTGCTCGGCCATCACCTTCGCGGTGGCTCCGCCGAGCAGCTTCTTCAGGGGTTCGTCGAACGCGGACACGCGACCCATTGCACACCACGCCACTGACACCCGCCGCCGCACGCCGCGCCGCGGACCGCCGGGTGTCCGTCTGCCGTACGGCTATTCGACACCGATCAGCAGCGGCGCGCTCTGCCGGCCGCCCCGGTACACCACGGTGTCCACGGCCAGATATCCCTCGCGTACGTGCTCGCGCAGATCGTCGGCCAGGGCGTCGGGCACGTCCTCGCCCAGCACCAGGGTGACCAGCTCGCCGCCCGCGGACAGCATCCGGTCCAGGACCGAGCGGGCCGTCGCGGTGACGTCGTCGCCGATGACGGCGACGTCCCCGTCGATCAGGCCGAGCGTGTCACCGGCCTGGCAGATTCCGGCCATGGTCCACGACTGCCGTTCGGCGACGGCCAGTTCGGCGTACCGGGTGGCGCCCGCCGCCGCGGTCATCGCCACCACGTCCTCGTCGAAACCGCGGTCCGGCTCATGGACGGCGAGCGCCGCGATGCCCTGGACGGCGGCCCGGGTGGGGATCAGGGCGACCCTGATGCCCTCGGTCCTGGCCTGGTCCGCGGCGGCCGCCGCGGTGTGGCGCAGGTCGGCGTCGTTGGGCAGGAGGACCACCTCGCGGGCGTGGGTCCGCCTGATCGCGTCGACCAGTTCGCCGCTGGCGGGCGGCTCTCCGGGGCGCGCGAGCACGGTGGCCGCGCCGGCCTCCGTACACAGGCCGGAGAGTCCCTCGCCGGGGACCACGACGACGACCGCCCGTCCGGCCGGTTTTGGCGGGGTGATGCCCCGAGCGGCGGCGAAGTGGGTGATCCGGATCCGGTGCGGCCTGCCGGCTTCCACCCCGGCTTCGACGGCCGCGCCCGCGTCGTCGGTGTGGATGTGTACGTTCCACAGGCCGTCGCCGCCGACGACGACGAGGGACTCACCCAGCCCGTCCAGCCGGGTTCGGAGCCGGACTACGGCCTCGTCGCCGGCCTCCAGCAGATAGATCACCTCGAAGGCGGGGCCGGCTTCCAGGTCCGTCGGCGCGCAGTCGCCCACCGGCGGCAGGACGGCGGGGGTCCGCCGCTCAAGCGGTGCGGGCGCCCGGCCCGAGACCGCCTGCAGCAACGCGCCCAGCACGGCCACCAGGCCCT
>DATCWZ010000553.1:0-4102 GCA_036566065.1 Streptomyces sp.
TCCTTCGGTCCCGTATCACCGGGCCCTCCGGGCGCTTCCCTTCGGTCTTGCGTTTCCGACCTTATCAGACCCTTTCGGTTCCGATTTCCGGTCGGACTGCCTTCCAGTTCCACGCTTTCGCGTTTCCCTTTCCAGCGGTCCCGACTTTATCAGATGATCTTTCGTTCCGTTTCCGGACCGAAATCGCCTGACGACCAGTCGGAGTGGTCTTTGCCTTTCGGCTGGTTCGACTTTATCAGAACCGTTTCGCCCGAAGTTAATCGGGTTGACTGTCTGGATAAAGGAATCGATTGGCTCTGCGAGATTCAATCTTCGCCAGGAGCGAGGTGCACACTATCCGTCGGCCTCGAACTTGTCCAGTCCGGACCAACCGTTAAAATCTACCTCCCCACGCCAACCAAGTCAACAGGTCTTCGTGGGCAAAGAGGAGACTAGCAGGTCGTCCGACGCCGGTGCACACCGCTGTCAGGCTGCGGTCGGGAGCTCCGCACTGCGCTCGGCGGCGTCGAGATCACCGGTGTCGCCGGCCCGGGCGGCTCGCCCCCCGAGGATGTAGACGTAGGCAAGAAACGCCAGCTCAGCGGCGATGCCGATGGTGATCCGGCCCCAGGTTGGCAGACCCGACGGCGTAACGAAGCCTTCGATCACTCCGGATACGAACAGGACCAGAGCCAGGCCGATCGCCATGCCGATGGCGGCCCGCCCCTGCTGGGCCAGAGCCGAGCGCCTCGTCCGTGGCCCCGGGTCGATGACCGTCCAGCCCAGGCGGAGTCCCGTACCCGCGGCGACGAAGACGGCTGTGAGCTCGAGCAGGCCGTGCGGAAGGACGAGACCGAGGAACGTATCCAGCCGGCCCGCCGAGGACATGAGGCCGATACCCACGCCGAGGTTGAGGACATTGACGAAGAGGATCCAGAGCACCGGCACACAGAGGAACGCGCCGAGGACCAGGCACATCGCCGCTGCCTGCGCATTGTTCGTCCAGACCTGGGCGGCGAACGAGGCGGCCGGATGGCTGGAGTAGTAGGTCTCGTACTCCCCGCCGGGGCTCGTGAGCCGACGGAGGTCGTCCGGGGCGCCGATCGCCGCCTGGACCTCCGGATGGGTGCCGATCCACCAGCCGATGACCGCCGCGAGGGCAATGGAGAGCACGGCCGTGGGTATCCACCAGTGACGCGACCGGTAGACCGCGGCAGGAAACCCGGCCGTGAGAAAACGGGCCGCGTCGCGCCAGGAGGCCCGACGGGTGCCGGTCACCGTGGACCGTGCGCGGGCCACGAGCTGGGTGAGGCGCGCGGTGATGAGGGGATCGGGGGCGCTGGACTGGATCAGGGAAAGATGCGTGGCCGTGCGCTGGTAAAGAGCGACCAGTTCGTCCGCCTCCGCGCCGGTCAACTGCCGCCCACGGTGCAGGAGGTGGTCCAGGCGGTCCCACTCGGTGCGGTGGGCGGTTACGAAGACATCGAGGTCCATGGGCGGCTGCTGCTCCAGGCATGGGTGCGTACGGTCCGTACTACGGCGGCACGTTTGCAGGTCAGCTTGGCAGACTGTGGCCCCGAGGGGCAGGGAAGGTCGGCGAAGGGTGGGCGGCGATGGATGAGTTGGTGACCGGGGACGCGGTCGTTCTGGGGTTGCGGCCAGCGAGGCTGCCGAGCCGGGCGTTGGCCATCGCCATTGATCTCGTGGTGGTTCTGACGGCTTACGTGCTGATATCGATCGGCCTGGCCCTGGCGACGGTGGCGCTGGACGAGGCCGCTGCCGCGGCGATCGCCGTGGCGACCTTCCTGCTGGTGCTGGTGGGCGGGCCGATCGCGGTGGAAACGCTCAGCCATGGCCGTTCGCTGGGGAAGCTCGCCTGCGGGCTGCGCGTGGTACGGGACGACGGGGGGCCGATCCGGTTCCGGCACGCGCTCGTACGCGGGTCGATAGGCATCGTCGAACTTCTGGGCACACTCGGAGTCGTGGCGAGTATCGCCTCCCTCGTTTCGGCGCGCGGACGGCGGCTGGGGGATGTGTTCGCGGGCACGATCGTCATCCACGAGCGGATACCCGCGGGGCGAGCGATCGCGGTGCCGCCGCCCCCGCCCTGGCTGGTCGGGCGCTTCTCACAACTGGATCTGTCGGCGGTGCCGGACGATCTCTGGCTGGCGATACGGCAATACCTCACCCGGATGCACCAGCTCGACAGGGCGGCGGGCTGGTCGATCGCCGGGCGGTTGTCCGGGGACCTGGCGGCTCGGACAGGCGTCCCTGTGCCGCCGGGGGTGCCCGCGGCCGCCTATCTGGCCGCGGTGGTCAACGAGCGGCAGACAAGGGATGCGCGCCGGGTGTTCGCCGCCGCGCATCACAGGGCCCAGGTAGCGGGCGCGGCCCCGCACCGGGGCCCAGCACCTGTACCGGCACCTGTGCCTGCGCCCACGCCGGTGGCTCCGGCTCCGCCCGCGAGCGCGCCGGTGAAGGAGCGGGGCAACGTGTCGTCGAGCGGGTTCGCTCCGCCCGCCTAGCTTCGCCCCGCCGGGGGTGAGGGCGGTGTGTCCAGGTCTTCGAGCTCGATCCCGGGAGCCGCGAGCACCACGTCCCCGGCGATGTACACGGTGTGCCGCTCGCCAGTGTCCAGCGCGCTGACCTGGTATTCGTCCACTGTCAGAGGTCCATTGTCAGTGGCGTGCGCTTCACTGTTCACCAGGGCCCAGGACTGATCGACAGTACGGGGGGCCAGCACCGGGTCCGTGAAGGTGACCAGACGGACCCGGACGGCGGACGAATCGGGGGTGAGGCGCAGGAGACGAGCGGTCGCGATGAGAAACGCGGGGGATGTGCCGGAGAAGGCGTGGGCGCGGACATTGCCTTCGGTGGCATGAGTGCCGGTCGGATCGGTCCGGACCCAGGTGACGCCCTCGATGGCGGCACCGCGGATCCGCCAGTTCGCGGCACGCAGTTCGAGACGGATGGGGCGGCCGAGCTCGTCGAGGGCGAGGTCCACCGAGCCGAGGTCCTCTCCGGAGGGGGCCGTGGTCCGGGAGACGTAACGCCAGCCTGACGGGCCCGACGCGCAGGAGAAGTGTTCCTCACCGAGGGGGGTGTGATCGTGGAGATCATGGAGCGAATATCGGCCGCGGGGCATGGGGTCCTCCGGGGTCCTCGGGCTGTACGGGTGCCACGGGCACGGTAGGTACGGGGCAGGCCCCCGCCACGGGGGTGCGGGGGCCTGCGACCGGACCGGCTGCCGAACGGGCCTTGCCCGGTGCCGATCCGGGCCTGGCCGGGTCGGCACTGGGAGGGTGCGGGTCAGTAGCGGTACTGGTCGGACTTGTACGGGCCGTTGACGTCGACACCGATGTACGCGGCCTGCTCGGGGCGCAGGGTCGTGAGCTTCACGCCGAGCGCGGCAAGGTGCAGGCGTGCGACCTTCTCGTCCAGATGCTTGGGCAGCACATAGACACCGGTGGGGTACTCCTCGGGCTTCGTGAACAGCTCGATCTGGGCCAGGGTCTGGTCCGCGAACGAGTTGGACATGACGAACGATGGGTGGCCCGTGGCGTTGCCCAGGTTCAGCAGCCGGCCCTCGGACAGCACGATGAGGACCTTGCCGTCGGGGAACGTCCAGGTGTGGACCTGCGGCTTGACCTCGTCCTTGACGATGCCGTCGATCTTCGCCAGACCGGCCATGTCGATCTCGTTGTCGAAGTGGCCGATGTTCCCGACGATGGCCTGGTGCTTCATCTTGGCCATGTCGGCGGCCATGATGATGTCCCTGTTGCCCGTCGTGGTGACGAAGATGTCGCCCTGGGAGATGACGTCGTCCAGGGTGGCGACCTGGTAGCCGTCCATCGCCGCCTGCAGGGCGCAGATCGGGTCGATCTCCGTGATGATCACGCGGGCGCCCTGGCCGCGCAGGGACTCCGCGCAGCCCTTGCCCACGTCGCCGTAACCACAGACGACGGCGGTCTTGCCGCCGATCAGGACGTCAGTGGCGCGGTTGATGCCGTCGACCAGCGATTCCCGCGTGCCGTACTTGTTGTCGAACTTGCTCTTGGTGACGGAGTCGTTGACGTTGATCGCGGGGAACAGCAGAGTGCCGGCTTCCATCATTTGATACAGG
>DATCWZ010000190.1:0-4705 GCA_036566065.1 Streptomyces sp.
CGGCTCCCGGCTCACCGTTGAACGATGACCGCCTTGCGCCACCGGCGCAAATCAGTATCGACAACGCGTGATCACCGTGTCGTCGCGAGCGGGGCTCTCCACACCAGTCTGCTGCCGCCTTCGGCCGGGGTCAGGATGTCGAAACCACCGCCCACGCTCCTGGCGCGCTCGCCGAGGTTCTCCAGCCCGCTGCGCCTGCCGCCGGCCGGAATGCCCCTGCCGTTGTCCGACACGGTGAGGACAACCTCATCCGCCGTTGCCCGGAGTGATACCTCCACCCGCGTGGCGTGCGCGTGGCGGGCGGCGTTGCTCAGGCTCTCACCCAGGGCCGCCATGATGTGATCCGCGACCTGCGGGGGCACGTCCGTGTCGAGCAGCCCCTCCATGCTCAGGCGGGGCGGGAACCCGAGAACGGTACCGGCCTCGCCGACGGCGCGCGCCACGCGAGCACGCAGGCTCGGACCCACGTCCTCCTGGCGGGTCCGCAGTCCGAAGATCGTGGAACGAATGATCTTGATCGTTTCGTCGAGATCTCCGACCGCACGCGAGACTCGTTCGGCGGCGCCCGCGTGCTCGACGAGCCGCGCAGCACTCTGCAACGTCATGCCGGTGGCGAACAGGCGCTGGATGGCCAGGTCGTGAAGATCCCGGGCGATACGGTCACGGTCCTCCAGAAGCGCGAGCTGTTCCGCGTCCTTGCGGCGCTCGGCCAACTCCAGGGCCAGTTCGGCCTGCCCGGCGAACGCACGGAGCGGCTCGAGCTCCTCCTCCGCGAACGCGGGCCCCCCCGCGCAGCGCGCCAGGAGTAGGACACCGCGGGTGTCCTTGGCCTTGGTGCCGAGCGGTACCGCGACAGCCGGGCCGAGGCCGTCGAAGCGTCGCGGACCGGCCAGATACCGGTCGTCGCCGGCCAGGCATCCCGTGACCACGGTCGTACCCTCCCGATAGGCGGCACCGGACAGGGTGCCGTCGACGGGCACCACAAGGCCCCGGCGGCTGTCCTCCTCCGCGCCGATCGCGAGCTCCACGACGAGGTCGCCGGTTCCCGTAACGGGCGCGGACACATCCGCGAGTTGCGCACCGGTGATCGCCTGTGCGCGACGGGCAATCAACTCCAGCACGTCCAGGCGTGCACTGCCGGACAGCAGGCTGCTGGTGATCTCTGCGTTGGCCTGGAGCCAGCGCTGCTGGCGCTGGGACGCCTCGTAGAGCCGGGCGTTGTCGATGGCGACGCCCGCGGCCACGGACAGGGTGGTGATCACCGATTCGTCTTCGGCGTCGAAGAACCGGCCGCCTCGCTTGTCCGTGAGATAGAGGTTCCCGAACACCTCGTCCCGTACGCGGATGGGCACGCCGAGGAACGTACGCATCGGCGGATGGTGCGGCGGGAACCCGTACGACGCCTCATGCGCGCCGAGATCGTCGAGACGCAACGGCTCGGGGTTGTGGATGATCTCGCCCAGCAGACCGTGCCCGGCCGGCAGCGGCCCGATCCTGGCGATCTGTTCCTCGGTCATACCGACGGTCAGAAACTGCGACAACGTCCGGCCGTCGGGGCCGATCACGCCCAGTGCTCCGTACTGCGCGTCCACCAGCGTGGCAGCCGCCTCCACGATGCGCCGCAGCACCTGCGCGAGGTCGAGCTCGCGGCCGACCGAGACGACCGCTGCCAAAAGGCTGTGCACGCGATCCCGGGTACCGCGGGCCGCATCGATCCGTGCCTGCAGTTCATCGAGCAGTTCATCGAACCGCATCCGGGGTATCCGTGACAACGACTCCTCCACGCCGACAACCCCTTCATCACCCAGTCGGAACTCCCAACAGCCTATAGGCCCGAGCGGGAGAACGGTGGTCAACGATCACCCGGTCCTGCGGCGTGCTGCCGGCCGGGCGGACCCGGGCCACGGGCCGTCGGTCCCGGTTCCGCACCGTGGGACAGGTACCGGTCGTACCCGGGGACGGGTCCGAACGGCCCTGCCCCGGGCAGGCACAAGGAGCCAGTCTGAGGGCGGTCGAGAAGCGTGATCCGCATATGGAGGAAGCCATGTCACGTACTGTCATCGCCGCGGTGGACGGTACTGCCGAGTCGCTGGCGGGCGCCGAGTGGGCCGCCGACGAGGCCGGGCGGCGCGGGCTGCCGCTGCACGTCCTGCACGTCTGGCAGGACTGGTCGACACCCTATGCACACGCGCCGTTCTCCGGCGCGGCCACCAGCCCCGGCGCGGCCACCGTCTCCCAGCACTGGGCCGAGCGCATCCCCCGTGAGGCGTCCGAGCTGCTCCAGAAGCGGCACCCCGGCCTGACCATCAGCGTCGAGCAGGTACTCGGCAATCCCGTGGACGTTCTGCTCTCCGCTGCCGAGAAGGCCGAGGTCCTGGTACTCGGCTCACGAGGGCTGAGCGCTCTGAGCGGCTTCCTCGCCGGGTCGGTGTCGCTGCCCGTCATCGCGCGGGCCACACGTCCGGTCGTCGTTGTGCGGGCGGGAGAGCGGCTCAAGGAGGAACTGCTGCCCCGTCCCGGTGCCGGCACGGCGGAGGGGCGGTACCGGGATGTGGTGCTCGGCCTCAGCCTGACCCGGCCGTGCGAGGAAGTGATCGAGTACGCCTTCGAGGCAGCCGCCTCGCGCAACGCCGCACTGCGCGTCCTCCATGGATGGAGCATGCCACCGGTCTTCGGGTACGACCCGGCGGCGATCGACCCCAAGCACGGCGCGGAGCTGGGGCTTCTCGCGGAACGTGCCCTCGCCGACGCGGTGCGGCCGTGGAAGGAGGCGTTCCCGAATGTCGAGGTTACGGAGCAGTCCGTGGCGGGCCGGCCCGCGGACCATCTCATAGAGGCCTCGAACGACGCCTCATTGCTGGTGGTGGGCCGGCGCATACGCCGCACACCCACCGGGATCCGTATAGGTCCCGCGACGCACGCGGTCCTGCACCACGCGACCTGCCCTGTGGCAGTCGTACCGCATCACTGACAGCCGTCCTGCCGCCTCGCAGCGCATTGCCGCGCAGCGGTCCTGCGTGAGGGAACGGTGGCAGGGAGATCATGCAGACCCGGCCTGCGGTTCGGCCGGGTCTGCGGGCCAAACGGTTCCCGCTGGTCAAGGATGGATTCGACGAACCCGAAAGCCGGGAGCCGCACCGGCCTGCGCTCCCGGACGCAACGCAACCCCGGGACAACGCGCCCCAGAGAGGTACATGATGCGTCCGCTCCAGGACACAGTCGGCAACGCACCATCGAAGGCAGGGGACCGTGCCTCCCGGGCCGGCAGCCCGTCGTTCATGCTCACGCTGGCAACCGCGGGATTCGCGATCAACTTCTGGGCGTGGGCACTGCTGAGCCCCCTCGGCCCGCGGTTCGAGGAAATTCTGGCGCTCAGTTCGTTCGAGCAGTCCCTGCTGGTGGCGGTGCCCGTGGTGGTCGGCTCGCTGGGGCGGATCCCGGTGGGCGCGCTGACCGACCGCTTCGGCGGCCGGGTGATGTTTCCCCTGGTGTCGGCCGCGACGAGCGTCCCCGTCCTCTACCTGGGGCTCGCCGGGCACACCTCCCTGGCCGGTCTGCTCGTGGGCGGCTTCTTCCTCGGCATCGGGGGAACCGCGTTCGCCGTCGGGGTGCCCTTCGTCAGCGCCTGGTTCCCACCGGCACGACGGGGTCTGGCGATCGGGCTGTTCGGTGCCGGCATGGGCGGCACCGCCATCAGCGCGCTCACCACGGTCAGGCTCGTCGACGCACACGGCGTGACCAGCCCGTTCCTGATCACCGCAGGAGCGCTCGCCGTGTACGCGGTGCTGGCCGCCGCGCTGCTGCGCGATGCTCCGGACCGAGTGTTGCCGACCCTGCCGCTGTCACGCCGGCTGGCCGACACCCTGCGGCTGCGCATCACCTGGCAGGCATCCGCCCTCTACGCCGTCACCTTCGGCGGCTACGTCGCCTTCTCCGTCTACCTCCCCACCTATCTGAAGACCGGTTACGGACTGGAACAGGCCGACGCGGCAAACCGGATGGCGGGTTTCGTCCTGCTGGCGGTGGTCATGCGCCCGGTCGGTGGCTGGCTGTCGGACCGGCTCGGCCCGATCCGGGTCCTGACCGCAACCCTGGCGGTCGTGGTCGCGGGTGCGGCCGTACAGGCGGCCAACCCGCCTCTCGCCCCGATCGGCACCGTTTCCTTCCTCGCCATGGCCGCGGCGCTCGGAGCGGGCAGTGGTGCCACCTTCGCCCTGGTGGCACTTCTGACGCCTGCCAACAGGGTCGGCTCGGTCACCGGCGTGGTCGGAGCCGCCGGCGGACTGGGCGGATTCATCCCGCCCCTGGCCATGGGGGTCATCTTCAGCGCGTCCGGGACCTACACCCTGGGCCTCGTACTGCTGGTTCTGGTCGCGGCCGCCGCACTCGCATTCACCGTCACCGGAGTACGCAGCGCGGCGGTCGCCGCGCGTACCACGAAGCCCGGCCCGGCCACCCGCGCGCCGAGAGGAACGGACCATGTGTGAATGCCGCGGCCGTCCGGCGTGACGGCAATCGAAAAACCAACCCGGGTGCGCGCCCGGCCACACCTCACCACCCGTTGACTTGTAACTTGCCCGTGGTCCAAAGTCGCTCGCGCAAGCCGGCCATGATTCGCACGGGCAGTCGAGGCGGAACGGAAGTGACTCGATGAATACCGAGACCAACCCTCACAAACGTGTACGCATCGACAGCGGACTCGAGG
>DATCWZ010000438.1:0-3708 GCA_036566065.1 Streptomyces sp.
CGCAGAGGTCGTAGCAGTGGGGCTCGGCATAGGTGGCGAGCGGGCCGAGGACCGCGGTCGAGTCGGCATAGACGTACGTCAGTGTCGCGACGGCGGGACGGCCGCACGCAGTTCGCGAACAGCGACGTACAGGGCTCACGATGTTGGACGGTACCGCACTCTTGAGCGGGCTGCGACGACTCTCTCTCACCTCACACCCTCGTGTCGCCCGCCGGAGGCCGGTCGGAGCGCCCTTCGGAGGGCCGTCCTGACCTGCGGCGGCGGCGCGGGCACCGCGGGCGCCGCACGGTCCGGTCGGGTCATCGCACCGCACAGTTCCGGTCATTCCGGCGGAGCCGAACGGTCGGATTCCGGGCGCGATGCCGATGACTGTCCGGCCGGAAATTCCGGAAGTGTTCAGTCCCGGACATGCGGCCGGAGGTCGGCCCCGACACCTGGCACAGGCGTGCGAGGCGTCCCCCGGAGAGCCGCGATCCGCCCGGCCCGTTGAGGGTTACGCTGCGTCAGTGATGGACAGTTCCGTACCGCCTCTCCCGTCCGGGCCGCGGCCCCGTCGCCGCGACCGTCATGGCCGCGGCATGCGCGGGCCCGTCGCCCCACCCCAGGTTCCGCTGTCCGCCAGCAGGGGCGAGACGTTCCGCGATCTGGTGCAGGACTCGGTGGAGCGGCTCGAACGGCGCTGGCCGCAGCTCGCCGATGTCGACTTCGTCGTCATCGACGTGCCCAGCGCGCTGGAGGAGACCGTACCGCTGGGCAGCGCGGTGTCCGCCGTGAAGGGACAGCCCGCGCAGATCGCCATCTACCGGCGGCCCGTCGAGATCCGCAGCAAGGGCCGCGACGAGCGTGCTCTGCTGATCCACGAGGTCGTCGTGGAACAGGTCGCCGAGCTTCTGGGCCTCGCACCCGAATCCGTCGATCCCCGGTACGGCCAGGACTAGCCGCACCGGTCAGTTGATACGGGGCGTCAGTTGCCCAGGACCGACAGGTCCTGCTCGGCGTACGGGACCTCGACCATGCCCCCGTCGTCGGGCATCGTCTGCACGGTGAACATCTGGATGCCGTCCTTCGGAAGCGCGAGCGTGCGCGCCGCGTAGACGGAGCCGCCCGATGTCGTCTCGACCGTCAGCGCGTAGCTGCCCTTGAGGCCGGACGGCACCGGCGGGGTGACCGCGAGTGTCGTCCCGGCCTTGACCGTGTACGTCTTGACGGCCGGTTCGCCGCCATCGCTGCCCGCCGAGGCGGTGACCTTCACCTCGGCCGTCTTCCCCGGCGCGGCGAGGGAGAGCACCGAGCCCTTGGTCCGGTTGTCGCTCACGCTCGCCCGGTCGCCCACCGGGGCGGTGGCCGGAATGAACGCGATCTCCTGGTCGGACCCGGTGCCGCGCACCACGCGCAGGGCGGCCACGACCGGGGTCGCGCTGCCGCTTTCCGCGGGGCTCAGCCGGATGGAGCCCGGCTCACCGCGGGTGACGTCCTTCAGGTCCACGCTCGTGGTCATCTGCGACTTGACGCGCAGCGTGTCGTGCCCGGCCGGTGCGAACGCCGCGTCCTTGCCGAGCAGTTGCACCTTCAGATCCGCGTCGTCCTCGCCGGGTGCGAAGACCACCAGTCGTACGGACGTGGCGTCGGCCGGAATGCCGGGCAGCACCAGGGTGTCCGCCGGATCGGCGGAGCGTGCGAGCCAGTCGCTGCCCGCCTTGTCGTCGGCGGCGCCGACCACCGCGCCCACGCGTCCCGACCGGGTGGTGACGTGGATGGTCACATCATCGACGGGCTCCGAGGTGAGGGTGGAGATCAGTACCGCGACACTGGATTTCGCCGGGACCTTGATGCCGTCCCCTACCTCCGACTTGAGGGGGCCTTCGGGGCCGAACAGTTCGATGTCGGCCACCGCGGCGGCGTCATCGGGGTTGGTCAGATGCACATAGTCCTGGCGCGAGGCTCCGGTGCTCGCGCCGGGGAACCAGAAGTCCGTGTCCGGCACCGTGCAGCTCACGCCGAGCAGCCCTCGCGCACCGCCCGCCAGGCTGGTGGTGGTCTGCTGGGCGGCCCAGCCCGGTGCCAGCCGGCCGGTGGCCGTGCCAATGAGTGCGGGGGCGTCCGAATCGGATGTCTCGCCGGTGCCGGGCTTGCCCGGTTCCTTGAGCGCGATGACGGGCTTCGCGGCCTCCGCCTTCTTCTTCGCCTCGGCGGCCTTCTCCTTCTTGGTCTTCGGCTTCTTGTCCTTGGCCGCGGAAGCGTCGTCGTCATCGGCGGGCAGGGGCACTGCCTGCTTCAGCTCCGCGATGCCCGCCTCGGTGCTGCCCTGACCGGCCGGGGTGAAGGAGGTGTACGTCGTCTCCGCGAGGTCCGAGCCGCCGCTCGGAGCGGGGCAGAGCAGGCTGGTCCGCTCGACGGGCAGCCGGGACGCGGCCTTCGCCTTCGCCGGGCCGGCGTCGCCGGGCGCGTTGAGCGCGGCGAATCCGGTGACGGCGGCGAGGGCGACAGCGCCCGCGATGAGGGACAGGGGCGTGGACTTCACTCGGACTCGCCTCGCGATGCGTTACCGGTCTGCCAAGGGCCCTGGCCCGGGGCGGTGCCGTCGTCGTAGTTCCGGTTGCCGGGCTGCGGCAGGTACGGGCCGCCCTGGCCGTCGTACGGAGCCTGCTCGCCCGGACCGTTCGGATAGGGCTGCTGCTGGGCGTAGCCGTACGGGTCGTAGACGCCGTCCTGCGGGTACTGGCCGTCCTGCTGATACTGGCCAGGCTGCTCGTACTGGCCCGCTTGGTACGGGTCGGCCTGGTACTGCTCGCCGCCGTACTGGCCCTCCGCGTACTGGGTGTCCGCGTACTGGCCCGTGTCGTACCCGTCCGCGTACTGCTGCTGGCCGTCCCACTCCCCGTACTGCTGCTGCGGCACCGCCGCATAGCCGCCGGTCTCGTCCTGCGCGGCGTACGGATCGGTGTCCTGCTGCGCTGGGATGTACTCCGCGGCTTCCTCGCTGTCCTCGGCCCCTGCCCCCGCCGCAGCCGCCTCCGCCTGGGCCGCTGCGCGCAGCCTGCGCGCCCTGCGCCCCTCTCCGTCAACGGGCTCGGCCGGTACGGTGACGAGCTCCTCGGGCAGGTCGTCGTCGACGTCCCGGCGGCGCCCCGGCAGGGCCAGCACCAGCAGGACGACGCCGAACGCCACCTGTGTCCAGACCCACGCGGAGTGCGTGACCGGTGTGTTGTACGTGAGGTCCAGCGTGCCGCCCTCGGCGGGGAGCTTGAAGCCCTGGGCCCAGTCGTCCACGGTCGTGCGGGTCAGTTCCCGTCCGTTCAGCGTGGCCTGCCAGTTGGGGTCCGCCACGTCGGCGATCCGCAGCACCCGGCCCTCGTCGCCCTGCGGGATCTTGGAGTGCGCTTCGACCGGACGGGAGCCGACGGGCACCCCGACCACCGCGTCCGCGCCGTCCTTGCCGTCCGCCGGGACGATCATGACCCGCGCGACCTCCTGGTCGACGCGCCACAGCGCGCTGCCGTCCAGTTGGCTGAGCCGGCTCAGGCCCGGGGTGGAGTCGAGTACCCGGCCCATCTGGCGCGGCGCCCCGTCCCGCACGAGGACGTAGCGGATCGCGAAGGCGCTCAGCTCGCTGCCCTGGTCGGCGCCCGAGCCCGCGACCAGATTGGCGACGGCGGCGTCGAGGTGGGTGTTGCTGCCGCCCGCTGCGGTCAGCTCCGCGTCGCCGAG
>DATCWZ010000165.1:0-5268 GCA_036566065.1 Streptomyces sp.
CGCTGCTCGGCGGGCCGGGTGCCGAGCCCCAGACCGGTGGTGAGCAGCAGCTCGCCGCCCTTGAGCAGCGAGGCGATGTAGGGCACCTCGCCCGCGTGCACCCAGCGCACCGTCCGGTCGAGCCCCTCCGCGCCGGCCATCACCTCCGGCAGACCGCCGCGCAGCCCCGGCAGGTCGAGAGCCCGCCGCACGGTGATCCCGCCCTGTGTCTCCACTGAACCCAAGCCCTCGTGCTCCCCGCTGTGACCGGCCCGCCGCTCAGCCGACGTACGCCCCGCTCGCCGTCAGCCGCAGCGCGGTGTCGATCAGCGGCACATGGCTGAACGCCTGCGGGAAGTTGCCCACCTGGCGCTGCAGCCGCGGATCCCACTCCTCCGCCAGCAGACCCAGGTCGTTGCGCAGTGCCAGCAGCTTCTCGAAGAGCTGACGGGCCTCGTCGACCCGGCCGATCATCGCCAGGTCGTCCGCCAGCCAGAACGAGCAGGCCACGAACGCGCCCTCGTCGCCCGGCAGGCCGTCCACACCCGCGTTGTCCCCGGCCGTGGGATAGCGCAGCACGAAACCGTCCGGGGTGGACAGCTCCCGCTGGATCGCCTCGATCGTGCCGATGACCCGCTTGTCGTCCGGCGGCAGGAATCCCATCTGCGGGATGAGCAGCAGGGACGCGTCCAGCTCCCTGGACCCGTAGGACTGGGTGAAGGTGTTGCGTTCCTTGTCGAAGCCCCGGTCGCAGACCGTGCGGTGGATGTCCTCGCGCAGTTGCAGCCAGCGGTCCAGCGGCCCCTCGATATCCCCGGACCTGATCAGCTTGATGGTGCGGTCGACCGCGACCCAGGCCATCACCTTGGAGTGCACGAAGTGCCGGCGCGGCCCGCGTACCTCCCAGATGCCCTCGTCGGGCTCGTCCCAGTGCTTCTCCAGGTACTCGATCAGCTTGAGCTGGAGGCCCATCGCGTAGTCGTTGCGGGTCAGGCCCGTCATGTGCGCCAGATGCAGCGCCTCGGTGACCTCCCCGTACACATCGAGCTGGAGCTGGCCCGCGGCGCCGTTGCCGACCCGGACCGGGCGGGAGTTCTCGTACCCCGGCAGCCAGTCCAGCTCCGCCTCGCCCAGCTCGCGCTCGCCCGCGATGCCGTACATGATCTGCAGGTTCTCCGGGTCGCCCGCGACCGCCCGCAGCAGCCACTCGCGCCAGGCGCGGGCCTCCTCGCGGTAGCCCGTCCGCAGCAGCGACGACAGGGTGATCGCGGCGTCCCGCAGCCAGGTGTAGCGGTAGTCCCAGTTCCGTACGCCCCCGATCGCCTCGGGCAGCGAGGTGGTCGGGGCCGCCACGATGCCGCCGGTCGGCGCGTAGGTGAGCGCCTTCAGGGTGATCAGGGAGCGGATCACCGCCTCCCGGTAGGGCCCGTGGTACGTACACTGCTCGACCCACTCGCGCCAGAAGAGCTCCGTCGCCTCCAGGGAGCCCTCGGGGTCGGGCAGCGCCGGCGGCTCGTGGTGCGAGGGCTGCCAGCTGATGGTGAACGCCATGCGGTCGCCGGGCGCCACGGTGAAGTCCGAGTACGTCGTGAGGTTCTGGCCGTACGTGTCGGCGTCGGTATCCAGCCAAACCGAATCCGGTCCGGCGACCGCGACCGTACGGGAGTCCACCTTGTGCACCCATGGGGTGACGCGTCCGTAACTGAACCGCATTCGGAGCTCCGAGCGCACGGGCACCCGCCCGCTGACGCCCTCCACGATCCGGATGAGCTGAGGGGCCCCGTCACGCGGCGGCATGAAATCGGTCACACGGACCGTTCCGCGCGGCGTGTCCCACTCCGATTCCAGGATCAGCGAGTCGCCGCGGTAACGGCGCCGGTCGGCGGACAGGGGTTCCTCCCCCTCCGCGCGCGCGGGGCCCAGGCGCCAGAAGCCGTGCTCCTCGGTGCCCATCAGCCCTGCGAAAACGGCATGCGAATCGAAGCGGGGCAGGCACAGCCAGTCGGCCGTACCGTCCCGGCAGACCAGGGCAGCGGTCTGCATGTCTCCGATGAGTGCGTAATCCTCGATACGCCCGGCCACGTGCGTCTCCAGTCGAACGGCCATGTCGCCCCGTGGGGCGCTTGCTGCGGGTGAAACGGGTCGCTGTGGAAGAGCCGACAAACTCTTGCACGGATGAGCGGGCTGGGTGGTTGCCGCTGGGCCGGCCGACTCGGCAGCAAGTGTCCGTGCAGGATACGACGCACCCGGAACATCCGCGCGACGCTCAGCGCAAGATCTCTGAGCCGAACGGGTGGGACGTGGATCCGCTGCCGTCATCCAGTGTGTCCGGTGTGACAGTCATGGCCGGAACCAGCCTCCCCGCGTCGCTGATACCCTGGTAGCCCGTGGACCGGTGGTCGTCTCGACAGCAGACGAGGCCCCCGAACCGCAGCGACGGCACCTGGCGGACCATCCGGTCCGGCACCGCCGGTAACGCACCTCACTATCGCGACCACGGGAGCCTCCTTTGGCTATGCAGCGCACATCCACGACGACCAAGCACATCTTCGTCACCGGGGGTGTCGCCTCCTCCCTCGGCAAGGGTCTGACTGCCTCCAGCCTGGGTGCCCTGCTCAAGGCGCGGGGTCTGCGGGTCACCATGCAGAAGCTCGACCCCTATCTCAACGTCGATCCCGGCACGATGAATCCCTTCCAGCACGGTGAGGTGTTCGTCACCAACGACGGCGCCGAGACGGACCTGGACATCGGCCACTACGAGCGGTTCCTCGACGTCGACCTCGACGGCTCCGCCAATGTCACCACGGGGCAGATCTACTCCTCGGTCATCGCCAAGGAGCGGCGCGGCGAGTACCTCGGCGACACCGTCCAGGTCATCCCGCACATCACCAACGAGATCAAGCACCGCATCCGCCGCATGGCCACCGACGACGTCGACGTCGTCATCACCGAGGTCGGCGGCACGGTCGGCGACATCGAGTCGCTGCCGTTCCTGGAGACCGTGCGCCAGGTCCGCCACGAGGTCGGCCGCGACAACGTGTTCGTCGCGCACATCTCGCTTCTGCCCTACATCGGCCCGTCCGGCGAGCTGAAGACCAAGCCCACCCAGCACTCCGTCGCCGCGCTGCGCAACATCGGCATCCAGCCCGACGCGATCGTGCTGCGCGCCGACCGCGACGTGCCGCCGCCCATCAAGCGCAAGATCTCGCTGATGTGCGATGTCGACGAGGACGCCGTGGTGGCCTGCCCCGACGCCAATTCGATCTACGACATTCCGAAAGTGCTGCACACCGAGGGCCTGGACGCCTACGTCGTACGCAAGCTCGACCTGCCCTTCCGCGATGTCGACTGGACCACCTGGGACGATCTGCTGGACCGGGTCCACAACCCCGACCACGAGATCACCGTGGCGCTCGTCGGCAAGTACATCGACCTGCCCGACGCCTACCTCTCGGTCACCGAGGCCATCCGGGCCGGCGGCTTCGCCAACAAGGCCCGCGTCGCGGTCAAGTGGGTCACGTCCGACGACTGCAGGACCCCGGCCGGTGCCCACAAGCAGCTCGGCGACGTCGACGCCATCGTCATCCCCGGCGGCTTCGGCGAGCGCGGTGTGAACGGCAAGGTCGGCGCCGTCCAGTACGCACGCGAGAACAAGGTGCCGCTGCTCGGCCTCTGCCTCGGCCTCCAGTGCATCGTCATCGAGGCGGCACGCAACCTCGCCGAGATCCCGGATGCCAACTCCACCGAGTTCGACGCGGCCACCCCCCACCCCGTCATCTCGACGATGGAGGAGCAGCTCGCGTACGTCGAGGGCGCGGGCGACCTGGGCGGCACCATGCGCCTCGGGCTGTACCCGGCCAAGCTCGCCGAGGGCTCGCTGGTCCGCGAGGCGTACGGCGACCAGCCGTACGTGGAGGAGCGCCACCGCCACCGTTACGAGGTGAACAACGCCTACCGCGCGGAGCTGGAGAAGAAGGCCGGTCTGGTCTTCTGCGGCACATCGCCGGACAACAAGCTCGTCGAGTACGTCGAATACCCGCGCGAGATCCACCCCTACATGGTCGCCACCCAGGCCCACCCGGAGCTGCGCTCGCGGCCGACCCGCCCGCACCCGCTCTTCGCCGGTCTGGTGAAGGCCGCCGTGGAGCGCCGCACGGCGGCAGCTGGATCTGACCCGCGAGCGTAGGCGATACCGTTGACCGGGGTGCGCGTCCTTCACGGACGGGCGCCCCGGTTTCTGCTTGTTCGCGGGAGGACGCACATGGGTTACCAGGACACATCCGAGGAGTGGCAGGTCACCGCTTCGGTGACGCCATACACCGGCAAGAAGACCAGTGTCCGCGCCGACGACGTGGTCATGCCCGGCGGAAGCGTCGCGCGCCGCGACTACCAGGTCCACCCCGGGTCCGTCGCGATCCTCGCACTCGACGACGAGGGCCGGGTCCTGGTCCTGCGCCAGTACCGCCACCCGGTGCGCCACAAGCTCTGGGAGATCCCGGCGGGACTCCTCGACGTACCCGGCGAGAACCCGCTGCACGCCGCTCAGCGCGAGCTGTACGAGGAGGCGTACGTCAAGGCCGAGGACTGGCGGGTGCTGACCGACCTCTATACCTCGCCCGGCGGCAGCGACGAGGCCGTACGCGTCTTCCTCGCCCGGGGCCTGTCCGAGGCGGACGGCGAGCGCTTCGAGGTGGCCGAGGAAGAGGCCGACATGGACCAGGACCGGGTCCCGCTCGCGGAGCTCGTACGAGGAGTGCTCGCCGGCGATCTGCACAACAACTGCCTGGTGGTCGGCGTCCTGGCGCTCACCGCGGTGCTCGCGGGCGACGGGATCGACTCGCTGCGCCCGGCCGACGCGCCGTGGCCGGCCAGGCCCTTCGAGGCCTGACCCTCGCGGCGGGGCCTCCGGAATACCCGCCGTCCGGAGGCCTTCTGTCGGACCATCATAAGAAATGCTGACCCGATCGGGCGATGTACCCGCCGTGCTCCGGCGTGATCGTCCGTACCTCTGAACTACGCTCGAAAAGCCCCGGCCGGAGCTCCGGCGGGGCACCGCGTGCAGTGAAGTGGAGCGTGGCCCGTGACCGATCAGGCGGTGGACACCAGCGGCCCGGCCGGAGCGCCGGCAGGTGCCGCTCCATCCCGGTTCGTCGGCCGCGAGCGCGAGCTGAAGGCCCTTCAGGCCGACATCGGGCACGCCGGACTCGACACCCTGGCCGGCCGCGGGGCCGCACGCGCCCGGGTGCTGCTGATCGCAGGACGGCCCGGCTCCGGACGCAGCGCGCTGGC
>DATCWZ010000601.1:0-3770 GCA_036566065.1 Streptomyces sp.
GGTGACCGGTGTGCTGGACAAGGCGGAGGGCTTCTCCGACGCGGACTTCGTCATCGAGGCCGTCTTCGAGGAGATCGGCGTCAAGCAGCAGGTGTTCGCGGAGGTCGAGGCGGTCGTCCCGGCGCACGCGATCCTCGCCACCAACACCTCCTCGCTGTCGGTCAGCGAGATGGCGTCGAAGCTGAAGAACCCGGAGCGGGTCGTCGGCTTCCACTTCTTCAACCCGGTCGCGGTCCTCCCGCTGCTGGAGATCGTACGGGGCGAGAAGACCGATGACGCCGCGCTGGCGACGGCGTTCGGCGTGGCGCGCAAGCTGAAGAAGACCGCGGTCCTGGTGAAGGACGCCCCGGCGTTCGTCGTCAACCGCATCCTGACCCGCTTCATGGGCGAGATCCAGAACGTCATCGACGAGGGCACCCCGGTCGCGGTCGCCGAGAAGGCCATCGAGCCGCTCGGCCTGCCGATGTCCCCGCTGGTGCTCCTGGAGCTGGTCGGCCCGGCGATCGGCCTGCACGTCTCCGAGACCCTGCACCGCGTCTTCCCGGACCGCTTCACGGTCTCCGCGAACCTGGCCGCCGTGGTCAAGGCGGGCAAGCGCGGCTTCTACGTCTACGATTCCGGCGCGCCGGAACTGGACCCGGAGGTCGCAGCCCTCCTCAAGCAGGGCGACACCGTCCTGTCCGAGGAGCAGGTCCGCGACCGCGTCCTGGACGCGGTGACCCAGGAGATCCGCCTGATGCTGGACGAGGGCGTCGTCGCCGAGGCCCAGGACATCGACCTGTGCCTGATCACCGGGGCCGGCTGGCCCTTCCACCTGGGCGGCATCACGCCGTACCTGGACCGCGAAGGCGTCTCCGAGCGGGTCACGGGCAGGACGTTCCTGGAGCCTGGCGTAGCGAGCGTACCGGTGTAACACCCGGACAGCGCCCGCGAGTTCGCCGGAACGGGCCGTACAGGAGCACTCCTGTACGGCCCGTTCCGCGTTTAGAGTGCTCGCCATGACACCGGACCCGCACGACGACGACCGGGTACCCGAGCCGGGCAGCGACGAGGGACACGAGCGGGGCCGGCCGAAGCCGCGCCGACGCGGCCTCAGGATCGCTCTCGCCGCCGTGCTGGTCCTGCTGCTGGCGGGCGGCGGCACGGTCTTCTGGCTGTACAGCAGGCTCGACGGGAACATCAAGAGCGTCGACATCGACAGGGCGCTCGGCAAGAACCGCCCCGAGAAGCTCCCCACCAGCGGACAGAATCTGCTCGTCCTGGGCTCGGACTCGCGCGCCGGTACGGAGAACAGGGAGCTGGGCGGCGGCGGCCGTGTCGGCGGGGCGCGCTCGGACACCACGATGGTGGTGCACATACCCGAGGGCCGGACCGAGGCCGTCGCCGTGTCCATTCCGCGCGACACCCTGGTGACCCGGCCCGCATGCGCCCGTGCCGACGGCTCCACGATGCCGTCGGCGCACCGCGTGATGTTCAACTCCGTCTATTCCCAGGCCGGTCCGGCCTGTGTGGTCAAGACCGTGGAGAAGATGTCCGGGGTGCGGATCGACCACTATCTGGAGATCGACTTCGCCGGTTTCAAGGACTTGGTCGACGCCATAGGCGGGGTCACGGTCGATGTGGACGAGCCCATCCACGACACGGTGTCGGGGCTCGATCTGGCGGCCGGTCCGCAACGGCTGGACGGCGCCACGTCCCTGGCGTACGTCAGGACCCGGTACGGCATCGGTGACGGCAGCGACCTCGGCCGGATCGGGCTGCAGCAGCGGTTCCTGCTCGCCCTGCTGGGCGAGATCCGCTCGCGGGACCTGCTGGGCAGCCCGGCGACGACGTACCGGATCGCCGACTCCGCCACCGGGTCGCTGACGACCGACAAGGGCCTCGCATCGCTGAAGTCGCTGACGGAGTTCGCCCGTTCGCTGAAGGGCGTGGACCCCGCCTCCATGGAGACCATCATGCTGCCGGTCGCGTACGACAAAAGGGACCCCAACCGGGTGGTCGCGGCGCAGCCGCGGGCGGACGCGCTCTGGAAGGCGATCCGGACCGACGCCACGATCCCGGCGTCCGCGAAGAAGTCCCCCGCGAGCGGCGGCTGACGGCGGCGGCTCAGCCACGCTCTCCGGACGGCTGCTCGGCGCGCGCGGCGGCCCGGCTGTGCCGCTGACCGTACGTGAAGTAGACGGCCATCCCGATCACCATCCAGACGACGAACCGCAGCCATGTCTCGGCCGGCAGGTTGAGCATCAGCCAGATGGACGCCGCCACCGAGAGAACCGGAATCACCGGTACCCACGGAGTGCGGAAGGCCCGGTGCAGGGTGGGCCGGGTGCGGCGCAGGACCAGGACACCCAGGGCGACCACGACGAACGCGAAGAGGGTGCCGATGTTCACCAGAGTCGCCAGTTCGTTGATGCTCGTGAAACCGGCGATGATCGCGATGATCCCGCCCAGCAGGATCGTCGGGCGGTACGGGGTGCGGAAGCGCGGGTGGGTGACGGAGAAGAACCGCGGCAGCAGCCCGTCGCGGCTCATCGCGAAGAACACCCGGGTCTGTCCGAGCAGCAGGATCATGCAGACGGTGGTGAGGCCGATGGCGGCGCCGAAGCTGATGACACCGCCGTAGAAGGGGTGG
Source organism: Streptomyces sp. (assembly GCA_036566065.1). Taxonomy (GTDB): domain Bacteria; phylum Actinomycetota; class Actinomycetes; order Streptomycetales; family Streptomycetaceae; genus Streptomyces. Next base: position 2,633 of record DATCWZ010000601.1, read on the forward strand.
CCGGTCGCCTTGAACGCGTCGGAGAGCGGCGCGGCCACCGTCAGGTCGGTGTACTTCTCCATGCCGGTGACCACGATCGACACGGCGACGTAGAGCACGGTGCAGATGAGGAGCGAGCCGAGGATGCCGCGCGGCATGTCCCGCTGCGGGACCCTGGTCTCCTCGGCTGCCGTGGCCACGACATCGAAGCCGATGAAGGCGAAGAAGACGACCGATGCGGCGGTGAAGATGCCCATGACGCCGAAGTTCCTGGGCTCATAACCAAACATCAGTTGGATCAGCGGGGCGTTCCAGCCCGATCCGGCCGACTGTGCCTGGGCCTCCGGGATGAACGGGGAGTAGTTGTCGGCGTTGATGAAGAAGGCACCGGCGATGATCACGATCAGGACCACGGTCACCTTGATGGCGACCACGACGGTGGTGACCCGGGCCGACAGCTTCATACCGAACACCAGGATGGCGGTGAGCACCAGCACCAGCAGGAAGGCCAGAATGTCGAATCCGAAGCCCTCGGCCACATCGGGCCCCGACAGCGCGTCCGGCATGTGCCAGCCCACGTTGTCCATCAGCGAGCGGATATAGCCCGACCAGCCGACCGCCACCACCGCCGTGCCCAGCGCGAATTCGAGGATGAGGTCCCAGCCGATGGTCCAGGCGACCAGTTCGCCGAGCGAGGCGTAGGCGAAGGTGTACGCGGAACCGGCGACCGGGACCGTGGAGGCGAACTCGGCGTAGCAGAGCCCGGCCAGGGCGCAGACGATACCGGCGGCGATGAACGCGAAGGCGGTGGCCGGGCCCGCCGTCTCCTTGGCCACCTTGCCGGTGAGGACGAAGATGCCGGTGCCGATGATGACACCGACGCCGAAGACCGTCAGATCCAGTGCGGAGAGGGACTTCTTGAGCTGGTGCTTCGGTTCCTCCGTATCCATGATCGATTGCTCGATCGTCTTGGTCCGAAACATTGCGTTCACCGGTCTGCCTCCGTGCCCGTCCGTCGCCGCGGCCCTCGCGTCCCCCGGATCACGGCCATGATCGAGAGGGCGCGCGGCCGAGGGGGCGCGGAGCGGTGCGATTCACCCGATGGGGCCCGTGAGAGGGAGGACCGCTCGGCCGAACGGAGTACGGAGGGCAAACGCAC
>DATCWZ010000618.1:0-2009 GCA_036566065.1 Streptomyces sp.
CCGAACGCTTGCTGCGATTGCCGGGAGTGCCGGGCCAGGTCCGGCGGCGCCTCGCGCACCAGCGTGTACGTCTCGCCGACGCGCTGCCGCTGATCCCGGGGCAGGAACTGCCGCGCTGGCAGCCATCACGCCTGAACTTCCGCTACCAGCCCGCGCTGCGGCTCGCCGAGGCCGTCCTGCGCGGCACCTCACCGGCACACCGGCCGGGTGGTTCCGAACCGCTCACCGTCGACGGCTTCCTGCTCGACATGAACAAGCTGTTCGAGGACTTCGTCACGGTCGCCCTGCGCGAGGCCCTTCAGGAGCACGGCCTGACCGCGCGCCTCCAGGACCCGCACTACCTCGACACGGCGGGCCTGGTGCGGATCCGCCCCGACCTCGTCGTACGCACCGGTGACGGCCGGACGCCGCTCGCCGTCGTCGACGCCAAGTACAAGGTGGAGAAGGCCGACGGGCTCCACAACGCGGACCTGTACCAGGCCCTCGCGTACGCCACCGTGCTCTCCCTGCCCGAGGCGCACCTGGTGTACGCGGCCGGACGGCAGCCCGAGCGCTTCCACGAGGTGCGCGGAACGGCGACGGGGCCAGGCAGGCCGGGAGTGCGGCTGTACCAGCACAGCCTCGATCTGTCCCGCGAACCCGGACAGATCCTGTCGGCTCTGAAAAAGATCGCCGGGCAACTGGCCGGAACCGCCCCACATACGTGATCATGAAACACCGCCACTCAGAAGAGGAGGGGACCTCATGCCCCGGCTCGCCTTCGCCCAGAGCTTCTGGGACGGCTACGACACCCTGGAGAAGCCGGTCCGAGCCGGAGTGCACAAGGCGATGGCGAAATTCCAGGCCATGAGCGTCGCCGAACTCAACGCGGACAAGGGACTGCACCTGGAGTCCGTCGAGAACGCCCGTGACTCGCGCATGCGCACGATTCGCATCACCGACTTCTGGCGGGGTGTCGTCCTCGCCCCGGACGACGGCAGCGACATGTTCCTCCTGGTCCATGTCCTGCCGCACGACGACGCCTATACCTGGGCGGCGAAGCGTCTGTACAGCGCGAACTCCGCGACCCGGGCCCTGGAGGTGCGTAACGCCGTCGCCCTGGACGAGCTGACACCGCTGTACGAAACGGCGGCACGCACCGCTCCTCGGCTGCTGTTCGCGGATGTCTCCGACGGCACTCTGCGCGATCTCGGCATCGACGACCAGGTGCTGCGCGCCGCGCGTTCCCTGGCGGACAAGGCCCAACTGGACGCGTTCGCCACCCTCCTGCCGGAGGACCAGTTGGAGGTGCTGCAGTACCTCGCCGAGGGCTTCGGGCCGGAAGAGGTCTACCGGGACGTCGTGGCTGTCCGGCGTCCCGCCGACGCGCCCGCCGAGCCGGTCGAGGATTTGGCCACGGTGATCTCCAACACGTCCGCACGCATCCGGCTGGTCACCGGGCCGCAGGAGCTGGAGGAGATCCTGCAGAAGCCGTTCGAGGCCTGGCGGGTCTTCCTCCACCCCTCCCAGCGGCGTGTCGCCTGCCGCGTCTCGTACGGAGGTCCCGTCCAGGTCACCGGCGGGCCGGGGACGGGCAAGACGGTGGCCGCCCTGCACCGGGTCAGGCATCTGCTCCTGCGCCGCGAGGACGGCCGCGTCCTGCTCACCACGTACACGAACGCCCTCGCCGCCGGGCTGCGCCACATGCTCGGCCTTCTCCTCGACGAGAACGAGGAACTGCTCGCGCGGGTGGATGTGACAACGGTCGACGCCTACGCGAACGGCGTCGTGCGCGCGCGGTCCAAGGCCGCGCCCCGGCCGGTCGGCGACAGGGAACAGCGCCAACTGTGGGAGAAGGCCGCCAAGCAGCTCGATCTGCCGTTCACCGCCCAGTTCCTGGCACAGGAGTACCGCCACGTCATACTCGGCCGGAACCTCAGCGATCTCGATGCCTACCTCGGCACGAGCCGCCGCGGGCGCGGCACCGGCCTCGGGCCCTCCCGCCGCCGGGAGGTGTGGAGGGGCGTCGA
>DATCWZ010000636.1:0-2204 GCA_036566065.1 Streptomyces sp.
GACCGCGGCAACAACGCCGGCGGGGACCGCGGGAACGACAACGGTGCGGACCGCGGTGGCAACAATGGTGCGGACCGGGGCAACAGCGCCAGCCCGATCGCCACCCAACAGTTCACCGTGCTTCCCGGCGAGGGTGCGCAGGGCGGCCTCGGCGGCTCGATGGGCCCCAGCTCCATCGAGATGCGCATCGGCGCCGGCCTGGTGGCCGCGGCGGCGGTCGGCGGCGCCGTCTTCATCGTCCGCAGGCGCCGGTCCGGCGATGCGGCGGTCTGACGCGTCGAATCTCCTGCCCGGCCCGATACGCCCGTCGCCCCGAGTCCTGGAAAAGGACCCGGGGCGACTGTCGTACGTACGAACGCGGCCAGTGAGTGCGGCCAGTGAGAGGGGTCAGTGCAGGCGCTTGCCGCGCCGCCTGCGCAGCACGAGGACGGTTCCGGTGGCGGCCGCCAGCACCAGCGCCGTACCCGCCGCGATCTCCGCCGGGTCCATGGTGCCCGCGCTTCCGCCGAGCCCGCCCAGCACACCGCTGGGCGTGGTGGCGGTGGAGCCGGCGGTGGGGGAACTGGTGGCACGGGTGATGGTGAGGTCCGCCGTCCGTGTCACATTGCCGCAGCGGAAGGTCACCTCGTAGACGGCACCCCGTCGGGCGTCCCAGTCGACCGTGGCCGTGGCGGAGCGCCCTGCCGGGATCGTGGTCGTGTCGAACACGGCCGACATCGCGGTCGCGTCGGTGGTGCACCCCAACGCGCCCAGGGTCACCCTGCCGCCCGGTGCGACCGTTGACGGACTGACGGATGGTGTGAACGGAATGGGAGTGCCGCCGAGCACGGTCTGTGCCGCGGCGACCGGTGCCATCAGGGTGAGGCCGGCCGTGGCCAGCAGGGCGACGGGTGCGACACGTATCGTGCGCATGGTTGAGTCCTCCGGGTCCCGAGGAGCAGCCGCGGAACGGATTTCCGCGAGATGTGGGAGATGCACCTCGATGACCGAAACGCTAGGAGTGCCGCATACCGCCCGCGATCGGAGTACGGCGAATGGGTCAGCCTTGTCCCCCGGGCGGCGCACCGCCCGGGGAAAGGAGCCGCCGGATCCCTAGGGCCTCTCGTTTGGATCATGCCGGGCTCGCGTGCCCTGGCACCGCACCTCGCGGCGTTGTCGTCGGTCCGCGACGCTCCGCGTCGCCTCCCTCCTCCGCCTTGCGATGCACGGCACCAGACCCCGCTCCCTTGTCCGGCCTGATCCAAACGAAAGACCCTAGCCGCCGGTGGCGTGGGGGAACAGATCGAGGAAGGGCGCGGTGGTGGCCGAGATGGCCCGGCCGAAGGGCGCGTCGAAGTCCCAGATCAGGAACAGCAGGAACGCGATGAGGGCGCTGAAGAGTCCCGCCAGCAGCAGTTCACGGAAGGTTCTGCGGATCTGGAGGGTGAAGATCAGTCCCACCGTGACCAGCGCCCCCGTGATCAGGCCGAACCAGACCACTCCGGGCATGGTCGCCCCGGCGTTCTGGCCGCGGGCGCCCCGGGCGTCGTCGGCCGCGGCGACCTGGTCCACCATCGGCTGATATGCCTGCCCCTCGTGGTCGTTCCTCGGCCGGTACTCCGTGACGTCCGCCCGTACCCGGTCGAGCAGCCTGGTCCCGTGGTCGGTGAGACGGCCGTGCTCCTCCATCATCTTCCACTCGTCATCGACGACATAGCTGACGTAGGCGTTGACGTCGGTCCGGATACGGTGACGGACCTCGGCCGGGTAGACGGCGGACCGCGCGCTCACCTCGTGCAGGGCCTGCGCCTCGATGCGTACCGATTCCTGGGCGGCGCTGCGGCCCTCCCAGACGCCGGCGATGGCGAGGCCGAGCACGATCGCGTACACCACGCCGATCATCATCGTCATGTACTCGATGACGTCGGGGGTCTGGGACGGGTCGTCGTCCTCGCCGATGCGGCGGTTGCTGAGGACAGCGGTGGTCAGGACCACCGCGCAGGCCGCGGCCATGGCCAGGGTCAGGACGAGCCACTCCGACATGGGCTTCCTCCGTGGGGTCAACGGGACGATCGGGGCCGCAGCACGGCGACGGCGAACACGGCAGGGGCGGTGATCAGCAGCGTGAGCGAGACCAGCGAGGGACCGCCCCGGGGCACCTTGCGCGGCGGCTTGCGGTAGGTCGGCAGCGCGACGGGCCGGGGAGCCGGCGGCGTGGGACGCGC
>DATCWZ010000512.1:0-5782 GCA_036566065.1 Streptomyces sp.
GGCCATTCCGGCGCCCCGGAGCGCGCTGCCCGACCCCGGCAATGGTCACGGCACCGGCACCGGGCCACGGCTCGCGGGGCTCGACGCGCGGGCCACCTCGCTCGCGTTGCCCGCTCCCCTGGTCGACCCGAACGACCCGAACGCCGGTTTCCTGGCGGGCGTGATGGCGTCCGCACCCGCCGAACTGATTTCCGCACTGCAGTCCGTGCCCGCCGCCTCGCTGGAGATACGGCTGCGCGAGCTGCGGGCCCGGCTGGAGATGGGCGAACTCGACTCCGCCGCACGGGCGCTCGAAGTGCTGGAGCTCCAGCACCCGGACGACTGGCGCGTCGTCTGGTACCGCGGCATCACCTCGCTGGTCACCGGCGACAACGAGACCGCGGCGCTGTCCTTCGACGCGGTCTACGACGCCTTCCCCGGTGAGCCCGCGCCCAAGCTGGCGCTGGGTGTCTGCGCGGAGGTGCTGGGTCAACTGGACAACGCCGCCGAGTACTACCGGCTGGTGTGGGCGACGGATCCGAGCTTCGTCAGCGCCGCGTTCGGCCTGGCCAGGGTACGGATCGCCACCGGGGACCGGGCCGGGGCGGTGCAGACCCTGGAGTCCGTGCCGGAGTCCTCGATCCACTACACGGCGGCCCGGGTTGCCGCCGTACGGGCCCGGCTGCGCGGGCGCGCCCCGTACGAGCCGCTGATCAACGACCTGATGGCGGCGGCCGGTCAGGTGAGCGCCCTGGAGGCGTTCGGCCTGGACGCGGTGCGCAGGGAGCGGCTGTCGGCGGAGGTGCTCGGGAAGGCCCTGGACTGGATACTCTCCGGTGGTCCCACCGCCCAGCCGCCGGGCCCGTCCGCCACCACCGCATCGGGACCGGGGACACTGCTCGGCAGTCAACTGGACGAGCGCGGCCTCAGATTCGGTCTGGAACGCTCGTACCGGATGCTCGCCCGGCTCGCACAGCGTGGCGACGAGAGGATCGAAATGGTGGAGCGGGCCAACCGCTTCCGCCCCCGGACATGGGTGTGAAAATGTCACAGAGCCACCAGCAGGCCTCCTTGTCCAGGTGCCCCGGATGTGAGGAGCCGCTGGAATCGGAGGATCTGTTCTGCGGTGCCTGCGGGTACGACCTGTCGGCCGTGCCCGCGCCGCCGGACGAGCAGCCGACGGTCGTCCTCGCGGTGCCTGCCGCCGCCGGTCCGGTGGAGTGGCCGTCCGCTCCGGAGGCCGACAGTTCCGACGTGCCCGCCCCCACCCACTGTCCGACGGATCTGCAGGGCACGGACTCGGGCGGCCACCCCCTGCCGACCACCGCCGGACCGGCCGTCCGCTTCGACCGGCCGGACACCGCGGACGACTATCAGCTCGCGGCGCCCGGTGCGGCGATTCCCGACCCGCGCACACCGCTGCACGCTCCGGATCCCGCCGCCGGAGCCACCCTGTGTGTGGCCTGCCGCTCAGGGCAGGTGGACCCGGACGGCTACTGCGAGCACTGCGGCCACGCCCAGCCCCGCGAGCGCGACCACATGGAGCAGGAGCTCGGCACGGTGGCCGCGGTGAGCGACCGGGGGCTGCGCCATCACCGTAACGAGGACGCTTTCGCGGTGTCCTGCGCGGCCCTGCCGGACGGCTCAACGGCCGTCGTGGCGATCGTCTGTGACGGCGTCTCGTCGGCGAGCCGCCCGGACGAGGCGTCCGCCGCCGCCGCGAACACGGCGAACGAATCGCTGCAGGAGTCGCTGCCGCGCGGCACGCATCCGCAGCAGGCGATGCACGAGGCGATCATCGCCGCGTCCGAGGCGGTCAACTCGCTGGCCGAGGAGCCCGGCGGGCCCACCGAGCACGATCCGCACCGGCAGAACGCCCCGGCCTGCACCCTGGTCGGCGCGATCAAGGCGGGCGGTCTGCTGATCATCGGCTGGGTCGGTGACAGCAGGGTCTACTGGGTGCCCGAGGACCGTACGCATCCGCCCGCCAGGCTCACGGAGGACGATTCCTGGGCCGCGCAGATGGTGGCGGCGGGCCTGATGAACGAGGCGGAGGCGTACGCGGACGAGCGCGCCCACGCCATCACGGGCTGGCTCGGCGCCGACGCCTACGAACTGGAGCCGCACACCGCGTCCTTCAAGCCGGACCGGCCGGGCCTGGTGGTGGTGTGCACCGACGGGCTGTGGAACTACGCGGAGTCCGCGGTGGAGATGGCGTCGGCCGTACCCGACGAGGCGTACGAGCAGCCGCTGCACGGCGCGCGGGTCCTGGTGGGGCACGCGTTGGACGGCGGGGGCCACGACAACGTAACAGTGGCTCTGCTGCCGTTCGCCGTGCTGCCGCAGGGGGCAGGATCGGCCTGCGGCTCCGCGTGAGCCGCGTCCGGTCCAAGACACAAGTGGAGCGTCAAGGAGCCGAACCAGATGGCCAACTTCTCCAAGTCGAACGTGCCGCGGTTCTCCGTCGAGGTGTACCAGAACGAATACCTGCCCGAGGGCGGCCGCGAGGTCAACGCGATCGTCACCGTCACCTCGACGGGCGGGGGCAGCACCGGCGGCGTGCCGCTGACCGGTGCGCCGCCCGGCGCCGCCGTCGTGATCATGGTCGACTGTTCCGGCTCGATGGACTATCCGCCGGTGAAGATGCGCAACGCGCGCGACGCGACGGCGGCGGCCATCGACACACTGCGCGACGGGACCCTGTTCGCGGTGGTCGCCGGTACGCATGTGGCCAAGGACGTGTATCCGGGCGGCGGCCGACTGGCGACCGCGAACACGGGGACCAGGGTGGCGGCCAAGGAGGCCCTGCGCCGGCTCAGAGCCGGCGGCGGCACGGCGATCGGCACCTGGCTGCGGCTGGCCGACCGGCTGCTCGGCGGCGCCGACGCGGACATCCGGCACGGGATCGTGCTCACCGACGGCCGCAACGAGCACGAGTCGCCGGAGGACCTGCGGGCAGCGCTCGACGCCTGCACGGGCCGCTTCACCTGTGACACGCGCGGCGTCGGTACCGACTGGGAGGTGAAGGAGGTCACGGCCATCGCCTCCGCCCTGCTCGGCACCGCCGATATCGTCGCCGATCCCGCGGGCCTCGCCGCGGACTTCACGCGGATGATGGAGAAGGCGATGGGCAAGGAGGTCGCGGATGTCGCGCTGCGGCTCTGGACCCCGGTGGGCGTCGAGATCGTGTTCGTGAAGCAGGTGGCTCCCACCGTCGCCGATCTCACGGGCCGCCGTACGAGTGCGGGGCCGCGCGCCGGAGACTACCCGACCGGTTCCTGGGGCGACGAGTCCCGGGACTACCACGTGTGCGTCCGGGTGCCCGAGGCCGGGATCGGCCAGGAGATGCTGGCGGCCCGGGTCTCGCTGATGCTCCCCGACCCCTCGGACGGCGGCGTGCCGACGTCCTTGTCCCAGGGGCTCGTACGGGCGGTGTGGACGGACGACGTGGCCGCATCGACGTCGATCAATCCGCAGGTCGCCCACTACACGGGCCAGGCCGAACTGGCGCAGGTCATCCAACAGGGCCTGGATGCGCGCAAGTCGGGTGATGTCGACGGAGCGACCGCGAAACTCGGGCGTGCGGTGCAACTGGCGTCGGCTTCCGGGAACGCGGATACTGCGAAACTGCTTTCGAAGGTGGTCGACGTTGTCGATGCCGTGACAGGTACTGTGCGACTTAAGGCCAAGGTTGCCGAAGCGGACGAAATGACGCTCGAAACACGCTCGACCAAGACAGTCCGCGTCAAGAAGTAGCGACGGCCCCGGGGCCGGACGAAGAGAGGGGGAAGCGCCGACATGCCGACCTGCCCGAACGGACACCAGTCGGGTTCCGATGACTGGTGCGAGGTCTGCGGTCACCGCATGGCCGGAGCGGGCGCAGTGCCCCCGCCGCCGCCTCCTCCGCCGCCCGCGCCCGGTTACGGATTCCCGCAAGGCCCCGGTCCGGGGGAGCCCGCACCCCGCGTGGCCGAGCTCTGCCCGCAGTGCCGCACTCCGCGTGAGCCGATGGCGCCGTTCTGCGAGGAGTGCCGCTGGAACTTCATCACGGGCAAGGCCACGTCGTACACGCCGCTGGCGCCGCAGGGCGGCCCCGTCGGGCCGCCGCCCGGGCTGAACCTGCCGCCCGGCTTCCAGGCGCAGCAGGGTCCGCCGCAACGTGATTCGTTCGAGTACCAGAGTTCGCGGCCCTCGCAGATGAACCGCCCCGCCGAGCCGCTCGCGCCGGAGGACGGCGGCGTGCAGGAACCGCCGTCCCCGTTCCAGCGGCAGTCGCCGTCGCCCTTCGAGCCGCAGCACCAGCAGGGGCCGCCACCACCGGCGTTCCAACGGCAGCCTCCCGCACCGTTCGAGCAGCGGACCGCCGCACCGTCGGCCCCGCCTGCCCCGCACGCACCTCAGGCTCCGCAGACCGGTGAGGACGACTGGATGCTGTCGCCGCCCTCCCAGGTCCCGGCGGCACCCCTGCACCGGGAGCCGGAGCCGGGACCTGACCGGCCCCAGTTGCCGGTCCGTGGCCAGGGCAGCCAGGAGCACAGCGTCCAGCCCGTGCACTGGACGGCCGTCATCGCCCCGGACCGTGACTACTTCCTGGCGATGATGCAGCGCAGCGGCCCCGAGGCGACCGGGCTCAACCTGCCCGCGTACGCCCCTGAGCAGCACCTGCCGCTCACCGGGAACCAGGTCACCATCGGGCGCCGCCGCCACAGCACCGGCGAGTCCCCCGACATCGATCTGGCCGTACCGCCGGAGGATCCGGGCGTCTCGCACCAGCACGCGGTGCTGGTGCAGCAGCCCGACGGCGGCTGGGCGGTGGTCGACCAGAACTCGACCAACGGCACCACGGTCAACGGCGCCGAGGACCCGATCCAGCCCTACATCCCGGTGCCGCTCCAGGACGGCGACCAGGTGCATGTCGGGGCGTGGACGACCATCACGCTCCGCAGAGGCTGACGACCAGCGCGCACGCCCCCCGGCCCTCGGCGGGGGCGTCTGCGACGATGGACGGGTGACAGAGATTCCACGCGACACGCTTCAGGAGCAGACGTTCTACGAACAGGTCGGCGGCGAGGAGACCTTCCGGCGCCTGATTCACCTCTTCTACCAAGGCGTTGCCCAGGATCCTCTGCTGCGGCCGATGTATCCGGAGGAGGACCTCGGTCCGGCCGAGGACCGGTTCGCGCTGTTCCTGATGCAGTACTGGGGCGGCCCGCGGACCTACAGCGAGCGGCGGGGCCATCCGCGGCTGCGGATGCGGCACGTCCCGTTTCGGGTGGACAGGGCGGCCCACGATGCCTGGCTGGGCCATATGCGGGTGGCGCTCGACCAGCTCGGCCTGGCGCCCGAGCACACGCAGCGGCTGTGGGACTACCTCACGTACGCCGCCGCGACGCTGATCAACACCCCGGACTGAGCGGCCTCCGCTGCTGGGACGTGCCCTGGTCGGGGCCGCCATGCGCGGAATACGGTACAGCGCCGCCGGATAACGGTCACGATCCCATCAAGGTGCGTCCGATGCGCCCGCCAGCGGTTTCCCCGGACCCGTGTGCTCTGAAAGCATCCGGGAGGCGCCGGTAGGCGTGACGGAGGCTGTGGGGGCCGGATGACGGGGTTCGTCTTTCTGCGGGTGCGGGCGCACCGGCTCCTCCTCGCCGCGGCGCTCCTGAGCGTGCTGCTCACCACCTGCGTACTGACCACGCTCACGGCGTTCTCCGAGTCCATGGGCGACGCCGCCCTGCGCCATACGCTCACGCACCGCTCGGCGGCCTCCACCCCCCTCATCGCGTCCGGCCCGGTGGACCGC
>DATCWZ010000523.1:0-10898 GCA_036566065.1 Streptomyces sp.
GACCGCGCTCTACGGTCAGCTCCATCTCCAGCTTGCCCTTGCCGTTCAGCGTGGCGAGGTGCAGCTCGGGGTTGTGCACCTCGACACCGGCCGGCGGCGCGATGTCGGCCGCGGTCACCTCGCCCGGGCCCTGCTTGCGCAGGTACATGACCACGGGCTCGTCGTGCTCGGAGGAGACGACGAGTTCCTTGAGGTTCAGGATGATGTCGGTGACATCCTCCTTGACGCCCGGCACGGTGGTGAACTCGTGCAGGACACCGTCGATCCGGATGCTGGTGACAGCGGCACCGGGGATCGAGGAGAGGAGCGTACGGCGCAGGGAGTTGCCGAGGGTGTAACCGAAACCGGGCTCCAGCGGTTCGATCACGAACCGGGAGCGGAATTCGTCGACGACCTCTTCGGTCAGCGACGGACGCTGAGCGATCAGCATGGGCGGAATCCTTCAGTCGTGGGGCACCCACTATTTGATGCCCGACAGATGGAACAAGGGTACGGGCGGTACGTCCCCGAGGAGACGTACCGCCCGGACCCGACAGTGCGACGGCCAGTCGCGCGGCGACCGGCCGTCATGCGTCAGACGCGGCGGCGCTTCGGCGGACGGCAGCCGTTGTGCGGCGTCGGGGTGACGTCCTGGATCGAGCCGACCTCAAGCCCGGTGGCCTGGAGGGAGCGAATCGCGGTCTCACGGCCGGAGCCGGGACCCTTGACGAAGACGTCGACCTTGCGCATGCCGTGCTCCTGCGCCTTGCGGGCGGCGTTCTCGGCGGCCATCTGCGCGGCGAAGGGGGTGGACTTGCGCGAGCCCTTGAAGCCGACGTGGCCGGCGGAGGCCCAGGAGATCACGTTGCCCGAGGGGTCCGTGATCGAGACGATCGTGTTGTTGAACGTGCTCTTGATGTGCGCGTGGCCGTGAGCGACGTTCTTCTTTTCCTTGCGGCGCACCTTCTTGGCTGCGCCCTGACGTCCCTTGGGGGGCATGTCTTTACTCCTGCGTGGAGGTGGTCGGTCCTACAGCGAAGACCGCTTGATACTGCGGGGGTCTGGGGGCGGTCCCCCAGGAGGTCGCAGTGCGTCCGCTGAGGACTACTTCTTGCCCGGCTTCTTCTTACCGGCGATGGCGCGACGCGGGCCCTTGCGGGTACGCGCGTTCGTGCTGGTGCGCTGACCGTGGACCGGCAGGCCACGACGGTGACGGATGCCCTGGTAGCAGCCGATCTCGATCTTGCGGCGGATGTCGGCCTGAATCTCGCGGCGAAGGTCACCCTCGGTGTGCAGGTTGGCGTCCACGTACTCGCGGATCTTGACCAGGTCCTCTTCGGACATGTCGCGGACGCGGACGTTGGGGTCCACGCCGGTGATGGCGAGGATCTCCCGGGACCGGGTGCGGCCGATGCCGAAGACGTAGGTGAGGGCAACCTCCACGCGCTTTTCGCGCGGGATGTCAACACCTGAAACGCGTGCCATTCAATGGCTCCAGTTGTTATGTCGGGGGTCTTCCGCACCGCCACTCCCGGGCGCCGACCCCAGGCCCGCGCGAAGCGTGGGCGTTGCGGTGGTACGTCCGGGTCCCCGGCCCCCGCCGGAGGTGTCGTCAGCCAAGGCTTGGACGGGAAGTGCGTATGTACGTATTACGTGCGTCGCGCGAAGAACTGCGAGATGCAGGCGGTCGTGCGTCAGCCCTGGCGCTGCTTGTGGCGCAGGTTGTCGCAGATGACCATGACCCGGCCGTGACGGCGGATCACCTTGCACTTGTCGCAGATCTTCTTGACGCTCGGCTTGACCTTCATGGGATGTCAGGTTCTCCGGGTCAGTGCCCTCACCACGCCGAAGCGGGATGGCGGCAAGATCTACTTGTACCGGTAGACGATCCGGCCACGCGTCAGGTCGTACGGAGAGAGCTCCACCACGACCCGGTCATCCGGGAGGATACGGATGTAGTGCATCCGCATCTTGCCACTGATGTGCGCGAGGACCTTGTGACCGTTCTGGAGTTCCACCTTGAACATGGCGTTCGGGAGGGACTCGATCACGGTGCCCTCAATTTCGATGGCACCTTGCTTCTTGGCCACGCTTCGCCTTTCGAATCGGCTACCTTGATCGATTCTCGCTGCCGCATGCGGACATGCGGATGCACGAGAGCCGACGAGTCAGTCTACGTCAGCGGATTCCAAAACACGAATCCATCAAGTTTGCCCACTTCCGCTGATCGTTAGACCCGTTTTGTCGAGGGACCTTCCCCCGGCCGCGGTCCTCAGCCCAGCGGGTCCGGTGCCGCGCGCACGCCGAGTCGGGCGAGCTTCTCGCGGCCGCAGTCGGGCGAGGTCAGGACCAGCGGTCCCTCCTCGGTCAGCGCGATCGAGTGCTCCCAGTGCGAGGACCAGGTGCCGTCGGTGGTCAGCACCGTCCACTCGTCGTCGAGCACCCGGGTCTTCGATGTGCCGAGCGACACCATCGGCTCGATGGCGAGGCAGACGCCCGGGACCAGCTTGATGCCCTTGCCGCGCTTACGGGCGACGTAGTTCAGCAGGTGCGGGTCCATGTGCATCTCGGTGCCGATGCCGTGGCCGCCGTAGTCCTCGATGATCCCGTACTTGCCGGTCGCCGGGCGGGGCTGGCGGCGGATGTAGGACTCGATGGCCTTGGAGATGTCCACGAGCCTGCTGTTCACCTTCATCGCGGCGATCCCGGCCCACATGGACTCCTCGGTCACCCGGGACAGCTCGATCAGCTCGGGTGCGTGGCCCGTCCCGACGAACATGGTGTACGCGGCGTCACCGTGCCAGCCGTCGACGATCGCGCCGGCGTCGACCGAGATGATGTCGCCGTCCTTGAGGACGGTCTTCTCGTCCGGGATGCCGTGCACGACCACCTCGTTGACCGAGGTACAGATGGTCGCGGGGAACCCGCCGTATCCGAGGAAGTTCGACTTCGCCCCGTGATCCGCGATCACCTTGCGCGCGACCTCGTCCAGGTCCTTCGTGGTGGCGCCGGGCACGGCCGCCTCGCGGGTGGCGGCGTGAATGGCAGCGACCACCAGGCCGGCCTCGCGCATCTTCGCGATCTGCTCGGGGGTCTTGATCTGCACCATTGCGCGGCGCCTCTCTTCGGACGGTGACGGGACGGCGTATCCCACGATACGGCGGGAAAACAGCCGGCCGCGACGCCCTGGGGCGCCGCGGCCGGCCGGTGTGGAACAGGGTGACTCAGCCCTCGGTGACTCAGGCCTCGTCGGACTTCTTGAGGGCCTCCATGGCCCGCTCGGTCACATCGGTGACCTTGCCCAGCGCGGAGATGGTGACCACCAGGCTCCGGGCCTTGTAGTAATCGATGATCGGCTCGGTCTTCGAGTGGTAGACCTCGAGCCGGGTACGGACCGTGTCCTCGGTGTCGTCGTCACGCTGGTACAGCTCGCCGCCGCAGGTGTCGCAGACACCCTCGGTCTTGGGCTGGTTGTACGCCACGTGGAAGACATGGGCGCTGTCGTTACGGCAGATGCGGCGGCCTGCGATGCGCTTGACCACCTCGTCCTCGGGGACCTCCAGGTCGAGGACCGCGTCAAGACCGGTGCCCTCGCTCCTGAGCATCTCGTCAAGAGCCTCGGCCTGGCCCACATTGCGGGGGAAGCCGTCGAGCAGGAAGCCGTTGACGGCGTCCGGCTGGGACATGCGGTCCTTTGCCATCCCGATGGTGACCTCGTCCGGCACCAACTGCCCCGCGTCCATGTAGGCGCGGGCCTGCTTGCCGAGGTCGGTGCCCTGGCTGATGTTGGCGCGGAAGAGATCGCCCGTGGAGATGTGCGGAATCGACAGGTTCTTGGCAAGGTACGCGGCCTGCGTACCCTTGCCGGCACCAGGAGGCCCGACGAGGACGATTCGCATCAGCGGAGGAACCCTTCGTAATTGCGCTGCTGGAGCTGACTCTCAATCTGCTTCACGGTTTCCAGACCCACACCCACGATGATCAGGATGCTCGTCCCGCCGAACGGGAAGTTCTGGTTAGCACCGCCGAAGCCTACCAACGCCATCGTTGGCACCAGAGCGATCAGACCCAGGTACAGCGATCCGGGCCAAGTGATCCTGTTGAGCACGAAGCCCAGGTACTCGGCGGTCGGTCGACCGGCCCGGATGCCCGGGATGAAGCCACCATACTTCTTCATGTTGTCGGAGACTTCGTCGGGGTTGAACGTAATCGCTACGTAGAAGAACGCGAAGAACACAACGAGTAGGAAATACGTCGCGATGTAGTACGGGTGGTCACCGGTGACGAAGTGCCCCTGGATCCAGGTCGCCCAGCCCGACTGGGAGTTGGAGAACTGGACCAGCAGGGCGGGGATGTAGAGCAGCGACGCGGCGAAGATGACGGGAATCACACCCGCCTGGTTCACCTTGAGGGGAATATATGTGGACGTACCGCCGTAGGACCTGCGGCCGATCATTCGCTTCGCGTACTGCACCGGGACGCGACGCTGGGCCTGCTCGACGAAGACGACGAGACCGACCATCACGAAACCGATGATGATGACGGTGATGAACTCGATCCAGCCGTCGGCGAGCTTGCCGCTCTCCTTGATGGCCCAGAGCGAGCCGGGGAAGCCGGCGGCGATGGAGATGAACATCAGGATCGACATGCCGTTGCCGATGCCCTTGTCGGTGGCGACCTCACCGAGCCACATGACGACGGCACAGCCGGTCGTCATCACAAGCACCATGACGATCGTTGTGAAAATCGACTTGTCGGGGACGATCTCGTTACCGACGGGGCAGCTGCTGAACAGCGACCCGCTGCGGGCGGTGGCCACCAGGCCCGTGCCCTGGAGGACGCCGAGCGCCACGGTCAGATAACGCGTGTACTGCGTGATCTTGCCCTGGCCCGCCGCTCCCTCCTTCTTGAGGGCTTCGAGCCGGGGGATGACAACCACCAGCAGCTGAAGGATGATGGCGGCCGTGATGTACGGCATGATGCCGAGCGCGAAGACTGTGATCTGCAGCAGTGCACCACCGCTGAACATGTTCACCAGGCCGAAGAGGCTGTTGTTGCCCTTGCTCGCCTGGTCGATACACGTCTGGACGTTCGCGTAATTCACTCCCGGGATGGGGACGTGCGACCCCAGCCGGTAGATCACGATGATGAAGAGCGTGAAGAACAGCTTCTTGCGCAGGTCGGGCGTTTTGAACGCCCGGGCGAAGCCGGTAAGCACAGTGCCTCCTGCGACCCCCCGCGCAAAGCGTAGAGGTGACGGTCTTGAGGATCGACGATGAGTGAGCGGTCATTCGGCCCCGGGCCGAACCCGGGAGGTGTGACACAGCAGCAGCACACGCCAGCTTACCGGCGGACATGCTCCCGAGGAACGACCGACCGGGGATGCCTAAATGAGAGGCATCCCCGGTCGGTTGTTCAGTCCACCGACTCGTCCGCGTTATCTCAGACGAGCTCGGTGACGGTGCCGCCGGCGGCGGCAATCTTCTCCTTGGCGGAGCCGGAAACGGCGTTCACCGAAACCTGCAGTGCCACGGAGATCTCGCCCTGTCCGAGGACCTTGACGGGGTGGTTGTCGCGCACCGCGCCCTTGGCGACCAGACCGGCCACCGTGACCTCTCCACCCTCGGGGTAGAGCGTCGCGAGCTTGTCCAGGTTCACGACCTGGTACTCGGTGCGGAACGGGTTCTTGAAGCCCTTCAGCTTCGGCAGACGCATGTGGAGGGGCATCTGCCCGCCCTCGAAGCGCGCCGGAACCTGGTAACGGGCCTTCGTACCCTTGGTACCACGACCAGCGGTCTTACCCTTGGACGCCTCACCACGGCCCACACGGGTCCTGGCGGTCTTGGCGCCCGGGGCGGGCCTGAGGTCATGGGCCTTCAGCGGCTTGTTCTCCGCCATGTCAGTCGACCTCCTCAACCGTCACGAGGTGGCGGACGGCGTGAGCCATGCCGCGGAACTCGGGGCGGTCCTCCTTGACGACCACGTCGTGCAGGCGCTTGAGCCCGAGCGAACGCAGCGTCTCGCGGTGGTGCTGCTTGCTGCCGATGTACGACTTCGTCTGCGTGATCTTGAGGTGAGCCATCACACACCCGCTCCGGCCGCACGTGCACGAAGCAGAGCCGCGGGGGCGACGTCCTCAAGGGGCAGACCGCGGCGGGCCGCGATCTCCTCGGGACGCTGCAGGCCACGAAGGGCCGCCACGGTCGCGTGCACGATGTTGATCGGGTTCGAAGAACCCAGCGACTTCGACAGGATGTCGTGAACGCCGGCGCACTCCAGAACGGCGCGGACGGGGCCGCCCGCGATCACACCGGTACCGGGGGAAGCAGGCTTGAGCAGGACGACGCCCGCGGCCTTCTCGCCCTGGATCGGGTGAGGGATGGTGCCCTGGATACGCGGGACCTTGAAGAAGCTCTTCTTGGCCTCTTCGACGCCCTTGGCGATGGCCGCGGGAACTTCCTTGGCCTTGCCGTATCCGACACCCACGGTGCCGTCACCGTCGCCCACCACGACCAGCGCGGTGAAGCTGAAGCGACGACCACCCTTCACAACCTTGGCGACGCGGTTGATCGCGACAACCCGCTCGACGTACGCGGTCTTGTCCGCGGCGTTGCCGTCACGGCCCTTCCGGTCCCGCCGCTCGCCGCCACCGGCACCGCTACCGCGGCGCTGGGGTCCAGCCATTGGTATTACCTCTCTCTGTTACGTCCGCTGTGCGTAGGAACCGGGGCTAGAACTTCAGCCCGGCTTCACGGGCGGCGTCAGCCAGAGCGGCAATCCGCCCGGCGTACTGGTTGCCACCGCGGTCAAACACGACGGCCTCGACGCCTGCGGCCTTGGCGCGCTCGGCGACCAGGGCCCCCACCTTCTTGGCCAGGGCGCTCTTGTCGCCCTCGCCGCCGCGGATGGATGCGTCCAGGGTCGACGCCGACGCGAGCGTGTGGCCCGCGATGTCGTCGATGACCTGAGCGACCATGTGACGGTTGGAGCGCGTCACGACCAGGCGCGGACGCTCGGGGGAGCCGGAGATGTGCTTCCGGACACGCACGTGGCGGCGCTTGCGGGCGGCACGCTTGTAGGCGTCACCCTTGGCGATCTTTACTCCGTATGCCATGGCTTACTTACCCGCCTTTCCGACCTTGCGGCGGATGACCTCGCCCGCGTACCTGACGCCCTTGGCCTTGTACGGGTCGGGCTTCCGCAGCTTGCGGATCTTCGCCGAGACCTCGCCGACCTTCTGCTTGTCGATGCCCTCGACGCTGAACTTCGTGGGCGACTCGACCTTGAAGGTGATGCCTTCGGGAGCCTCGATGAGGATCGGGTGGCTGTAGCCCAGGGAGAACTCCAGGTTGGAGCCCTTGGCCTGGACGCGGTAACCGACACCGCTGATCTCGAGCGCCTTGCTGTATCCCGTGGTCACACCGGTGATCATGTTCGCCACCAGCGTGCGGGACAGGCCGTGGAGGGCCTTGTTCTGACGCTCGTCGTTCGGACGGACGACGCTGAGCACGCCGTCTTCGCCCTTGGTGACCTCGATCGGCGCGGCGACGGTGTGCGAGAGGGAACCCTTGGGGCCCTTCACCGCGACCGTACGGCCGTCGATGGTGACGTCCACACCGGCGGGAACCTGGATGGGGAGCTTGCCGATTCGCGACATGAGCTTTTCCTCCGTTCCCGACTACCAGACGTAGGCGAGGACTTCCCCACCTACGCCCTTCTTGCTGGCCTGCTGGCCGGTCAGGAGACCGTGGGACGTGGAGATGATCGCCACGCCCAGGCCGCCGAGGACCTTCGGCAGGTTGGTGGACTTTGCGTACACACGCAGACCCGGCTTCGAGATCCGCTTGATGCCGGCGATCGAACGCTCGCGGTTCGGGCCGAACTTGAGCTGGAGGACGAGGCTCTTTCCAACCTCTGCGTCCTCGACCTTCCAGCCGGTGATGAAGCCCTCCTGCTGGAGGATCTCCGCGATGTGCGACTTGATCTTGCTGTGCGGCATCGCGACGTCGTCGTGATACGCCGAGTTCGCGTTGCGCAGACGCGTGAGCATGTCTGCGATGGGATCAGTCATGGTCATGAGTTGGCCTTCGGCCTCTCTCGCCGGGGTTTCCTGTATGCGCCGTCCCTCTCCCCGCGCAGTGGCGGGACGGGTGCGGTGCGGGGACCTACGGCGTAGTAAGTCGGTCTCGGGCGGCAGGCGCCCAACCCCGCAAGCCTACGGCATGCGGGGCGGGGCTCCTGCCGACCAGATACTTACCGAGAGTCTCCGGGTGTTCTCAACGCCCCGAGGGGCGAAGGGAATTACCAGGAGCTCTTGGTCACGCCCGGCAGCTCGCCGCGGTGGGCCATCTCACGAAGGCACACGCGGCACAGGCCGAACTTGCGGTAGACGGAGTGGGGCCGGCCGCAGCGCTGGCAGCGGGTGTACCCGCGCACGCCGAACTTCGGCTTACGGGCGGCCTTAGCGATCAGAGCCTTCTTCGCCACGGTCAGTTCTCCTTGAACGGGAAGCCGAGGTGACGAAGGAGGGCACGACCCTCGTCGTCGTTGGTCGCCGTGGTCACCACGGTGATGTCCATGCCCCGGACCCGGTCGATCTTGTCCTGGTCGATCTCGTGGAACATGACCTGCTCCGTGAGACCGAAGGTGTAGTTGCCACGGCCGTCGAACTGCTTGGGCGACAGGCCGCGGAAGTCACGGATACGCGGCAGCGCGAGCGACAGCGTACGGTCCAGGAACTCCCACATGCGGTCACCGCGCAGGGTGACGTGGGCGCCGATCGGCTGACCCTCACGCAGCTTGAACTGCGCGATCGACTTGCGGGCCTTGGTGACGGCCGGCTTCTGGCCGGTGATCGTGGTGAGGTCGCGGACGGCCCCGTCGATCAGCTTGGAGTCGCGGGCGGCGTCGCCCACACCCATGTTGACCACGATCTTGACCAGGCCGGGGATCTGCATGACGTTCTCGTACGAGAACTCCTCACGCAGCTTGCCGACGATTTCCTCGCGGTAGCGCGTCTTGAGACGCGGCGCAGTGGTGGCAGTCATCAGATGTCCTCACCGGTCCGCTTGGCAACACGGATCTTCTTGCCCTCGTCGTCGAAGCGGTAGCCGACGCGGGTGACGACCTTGTTGCCGTCCTTCTCCACGACAAGCTGCACGTTGCTGACGTGGATCGGGGCCTCGGTGGTGACAATGCCACCCGTCTGCGAACCGCTGGACGACTGACCGGCCTTGGTGTGCTTCTTGACCCGGTTGACACCCTCGACGAGGACACGGTCCTGCGCGGGGTAGGCCACGATGACCTTGCCCTGCTTGCCCCTGTCCTTACCGGTGATGACCTGGACCAGGTCGCCCTTCTTGATCTTCATGCTTACAGCACCTCCGGCGCGAGCGAGATGATCTTCATGAACTTCTTCTCGCGCAGCTCTCGGCCCACCGGGCCGAAGATACGGGTGCCGCGGGGGTCGCCGTCGTTCTTCAGAATGACGGCGGCGTTCTCGTCGAAGCGGATGTACGAGCCATCCGGGCGGCGACGCTCCTTGACGGTGCGAACGATGACGGCCTTGACGACGTCACCCTTCTTCACGTTGCCACCGGGGATCGCGTCCTTGACGGTGGCGACGATGACGTCACCGATGCCCGCGTAGCGGCGACCCGAGCCACCGAGAACACGGATGGTGAGAATTTCCTTCGCACCCGTGTTGTCGGCGACGCGCAGTCGCGACTCCTGCTGGATCACGTCTATCTCCTGATCGTCTGCCGGTTCCCGGTGGGGAACCGCGTAAGTGACTCACGCGGCTCCCCACCGAGCCTGGCGGAACCTGCCTGAGGGGAATGACCCTCAGGAATTACTTGGCCTTCTCGAGGATCTCGACGACACGCCAGCGCTTCGTGGCGGACAGCGGACGCGTCTCCATGATGACAACGCGGTCGCCGACGCCTGCGGCGTTCTGCTCGTCGTGAGCCTTGAGCTTGTTCGTACGGCGGATGACCTTGCCGTACAGCGCGTGCTTGACGCGGTCCTCGACAGCGACGACGACGGTCTTGTCCATCTTGTCGCTGACGACCAGACCCTCACGGGTCTTGCGGAAACCGCGGTCGCCCGCGGCGGAGCCGCTCTTGTCTGCAGTGGTGCTGGTCTCTGTCACAGTCTTCTCGCTCATCAGGCGCTCTCCACCGTCTCGATGCCCAGCTCGCGCTCACGCATCAGGGTGTAGATCCGGGCGATGTCCTTACGGACGGACTTGAGCCGGCCGTGGTTCTCGAGCTGTCCGGTCGCCGCCTGGAAGCGGAGGTTGAACAGCTCTTCCTTGGCCTCGCGGAGCTTGTTGAGAAGCTCCTCGCCGCCCAGCTCGCGCAGCTCGGACGCCTTGGTACCGGCCGACATCACGACTCACCTGCCTCGCGCCGAACGATCCGGCACTTCATCGGAAGCTTGTGAGCAGCGCGGGTGAGCGCCTCACGAGCAATCTTCTCGTTCGGGTAGGACAACTCGAACATCACCCGACCGGGCTTGATGTTCGCGACCCACCACTCGGGAGAACCCTTACCGGAACCCATGCGGGTCTCGGCGGGCTTCTTCGTGATGGGGCGGTCCGGGTAGATGTTGATCCAGACCTTGCCGCCACGCTTGATGTGGCGGGTCATCGCGATACGGGCTGCCTCGATCTGGCGGTTCGTGACGTATGCCGGGCTCAGCGCCTGGATGCCGTACTCGCCGAACGCAACCTGCGTACCACCCTTGGACATACCGCTGCGCTTCGGGTGGTGCTGCTTGCGGTGCTTGACCCTACGGGGGATCAGCATGTCGGTCAGGCCTCCGTTCCGGTGCTCTCAGCCGGAGCAGCGGCGGCGGGAGCCTCGGCCTTGTGGGCCTCGGCTGCCGGCGCGGACTGCTGCGGCTTGCGGCCGCGGCCG
>DATCWZ010000693.1:0-12629 GCA_036566065.1 Streptomyces sp.
TCCTTCGAGGAGCTCTCCTCGTCCTTCTTGCTGTCCGACCAGGAGGAACCGTCTTCCTTCTTGCTGTCCGACGACCACGACGAGCCGTCTTTCTTCTTGTCGCCCGACCACGAGCCGTTGCTGCCGCCTTGGGCCTCCTTCTTAGCCTCCTTGGAGCAGTCGACCGTGAACGTCTTCGACTTCGGGCCGGAGGGGACGGTCCAGGTGAGCAGGTACGTACCGTCGGGCAGTTGGTAGTCCTGCGTGGTGCCCACGCCCTGGGTGAGGGGGATGCTGCCGGACAGCGTGTTCGGGGGCGTGGCCGGGGGCTGCTGGACGATCGTCCAGACGACCGGGGTGAACGTCTCGAAGTTGGTGGCCACGAGCTTGAACTCGCAGACCTCGACCACGGCGGCGGAAGTCGTCGCGTGGTTGCCTTGGCCGTGCTCGGCCGACTGGACGCTGAGGTCACCGCTGTCACCCGGGGCCGCGAACGCGGCGGGCGCTCCGGCCAGGGTGAAGCCGGCGGCGGCGATGGCTGCGGCTACCACGGTGCCCGTGCGGGCGCCGTGGGAGCGGACGGAAGCAGAGATGGGCATGCGGGCTCCTTCAAGCCGAGATGATTGTCGTACTGATCACCTGATCGCCTAAGAGATGCCACGAATCGTCAGAAAAAGGCGCTGAAACGCCGACAAAGTCTCCCGAAATACCCTGACTAGCGGACGCCCGGCACCCCGGCACACGGAAGGACGGGCCGTCTTCACTCGGACGGCCCGTCCGTCGCCCCACGCGCGCGGTGTCAGCCGATCAGCTCGACCTCCGCCAGCGTCGCCGCGCTCGTGCTCACCAGCCGGTACTTCGTGTACGTCCCCGGCCGGTCAGTCTGGCCGGACCGCCGGTCGAGGTCTGTCCAGGTGGTCCCGTCCGCCGAGCCCTGCAGGACCCAGCCGGACGGCGCCTTGTCCGCCGCGTCCGAGGTCAGCGTGTACTGGAGCGCCGTGGCGGCCGAGGTCACCGGCAGGTCCACCGACCTGGCCGGGGCAGGGGTCGCCGAGGTGTTGTCGAACAGCGCGCCCTCACCCTTGATCAGATCGCCCCTAGGGACGCGACCTCGTCGTCCTTGGTGATGGACACCGGGGCCGCGTGGAAGGGCAGGTCGCGCGCCTCGTTAGATTGTCGTCGTTGTTGCCGCGCGCGTAGTCGTACAGCCAGCTCGTCGAGTCGGCGCTGGTCACCAGCGTCCAGAAGTTGAAGCCATGAGGCACCGCGGCAGCGGGGAAGGTGTTGCCCCGGGAGAAGCTTCCGCTGGAGTCCGTGCCGCGGACTGTAAGTGACGCGGTGTGTCAAGGGTGTTGCGCGGGGTGAGGGTGGCGCATGACCGCGATACGGAAAGTTGTCCGGCCGAAAACAGGCGCACGGTGCCGAGGCGTCCGCGAGGTCTCAACTCGGGAAAGACTGCCGCTCAAACCTGCATTCGATCTTGCTCAGTTGGCGACAAGTGGACTATACCTGTCGGCACCCGGGCGGCCGTTTACGCGACGTCCGGCAGGGGGACGGGGGATATCTTCGAAACCGCCGGCGGCGGCTTCGGCGTACTGCCTCCCGCACCCCCGCTTGCAGCGAGCACACCGGTAAGTCTGTATGACCCAAGCGCAATTGACCGCGGTGGCGGGGCCCTTCGCCTGAGGCGATATCGACGGGTGACCGATACACCGCCTGAGTCCTGGAGAAGGCGAGGACTTGAGCATGGGATCCACCTCCGCCCACAAGAATGAGGGCCTTGGCCGTCGCGATCTGATCAAGCGGTCTGCCGCACTCGGTCTGATCACCGTTCCGACCATGGGCTTTCTGTCGGCCTGTGCGAGCGGCGACAGCGGCGGCGACGACAAGAAGACCACCAAGGGCACGAAGAGCGCGAAGAACCCCCTCGGCGTCAACGAGACCGCCGGTCTTGAGGTCGTGATCTTCAACGGCGGGTTCGGCGAGCAGTACGCGATCGACGCCGAGAAGAAGTACAACGAGGCCTTCCCGAAGGCCAAGATCAAGCACTCCGCGACCCAGAAGATCCAGTCGCAGCTCCAGCCCCGCTTCGTGGGCGGGACCCCGCCGGACCTGGTCGACAACTCCGGCGCCGAGCAGATGGACATGGGTGTCCTCGTCGGCAAGAAGCAGCTTCTGGACCTGACGCCGCTGATGGACGCCCCGTCCATCGACGACCCCTCCAAGAAGGTCCGCGACACGCTGCGCCCGGGCGTCCTGGAGATGGGCCAGTTCGACGGCGACCCCGTGTGGATCATGTACTACGCATACACGGTCTACGGCGTCTGGTACTCGCAGACGGCGCTCGAGAAGCTCGACGCGACGTACCCGGAGACCTGGGACGACATGCTCGCCCTGTGCGCCAAGGCGAAGAAGAAGGGCATCGCCGGCTGGACGTACCCCGGCAAGTACCCGTACTACCTGCCGTTCTCGCTGTACCCCTTCATCGGCAAGATCGGCGGCCGCGAGGTCCTCGACAAGATCGACAACCTGGAGCCGAACGCCTGGAAGGACCCGGCCGTCAAGGCCGCCTTCGAGGCGTACTACGAGCTCTTCAAGAAGGGCTACATCCTCAAGGGCACCCCGGGTCTGACGCACATCCAGTCGCAGACCCAGTGGACCAAGGGCAAGGCGCTCTTCATCCCGAACGGCTCGTGGGTGGAGAACGAGGCCGCGCCCACCACGCCCCCGGACTTCAAGATGATGGTGGGCGCGCCCTCCAGCCTGGACGCGTCCGACAAGATGCCCTTCGGCACCGTGTGGGCGTCCGGCGGCGAGCCCTTCATCGTCCCGTCCAAGGCGAAGAACCCCGAGGGCGCCATGGAGCAGCTCCGCATCATGCTCAGTGAGGAGTCCTCCAAGAACTTCACCAAGCAGGTGAAGTCGCTCAGCGCCTACAACGGCGGCACGGACGGTCTGACCCTGTCCACCGCCATGCAGTCCGGCGTCGACGTGCTGAAGAAGGCCGGCGACAACGTGGTGAACCCGCGGCTGCAGGACTGGTACGTCAAGCTCCAGAAGGAGCAGATCGGCATCGCCGGTCTCGGCGAGATGATGGCGGGCCGCGCGACCCCGGCGGAGACCATCAAGAAGATCCAGGGCTTCGCGGACGCGGCTGCCAAGGACCAGTCCATCAAGCACTACAAGCACCAGTGAGCCACCGTCACCAGCGACGGCAGCCGCTCAGCGATCGGGGTCGGTAAGCGATGCAGCACGGCAAGTACCAGTTCATCACGGGGTTCCTCGTGACCCCACTGGCCTTGTACGCGGTCTTTGTCATCTGGCCGTTCATCCAGTCCATCTACTACTCGTTCACGGACTGGACCGGCCTGAGTCCCGACTTCAACATGGTCGGTCTCGACAACTACTGGCGGATGCTCGACGATCCCGTCTTCTGGAAGGCGCTGCAGCACAGTGTGCTGCTCGTGCTGCTGCTGCCGCTGGTGACGCTGGGCCTCGCGCTCTTCTTCTCCTTCATGATCAACGTCGGCGGACGGCGGCGCAAGAACGCCGTGATCGCCGGCGTACGGGGCGCGGGGTTCTACAAGATCGCATATTTCTTCCCGCAGGTGCTCTCGATCGTGATCGTCGCCCTGCTCTTCCAGTTCGCGTTCAACCCCACGGACGGGATGCTGAACTCGACGCTGGACTCGCTCGGCCTGGGCAGCATCCAGCCGCTCTGGCTGGGCGACCCCGACATCGCGCTGTACTGCGTGATGGCGGTGCTCGTCTGGTCGACGGTCGGCTTCTTCGTCGTCCTGTTCTCCGCCGGTATGGCGTCCATACCCAAGGACTTCTACGAGGCGGCGCTGCTCGACGGTGCCAGCCGCTTCACGACGTTCTTCCGCATCACCGTGCCGCTGCTCTGGGACACGATCCAGTCCGGCTGGATCTACATGGGCATCATGGCGCTCGGCGTGGAGGCGTTCACCGCCGTACAGGTCATGACCGTGGGTCCCGGCGGGCCCGACTACTCCACCGTCGTCCTGCCGCTGTACGTGTACGACGTGGCCTTCCGCGACGCCCAGGCCGGCTACGCGACCACGATCGGTGTCGGCCTGCTCATCATCACGATGGCCTTCGCGGCCATTGTCATGCGGCTTGGCCGGCGCGACCGGCTGGAGTTCTGATGCACCGCGGTCCGAGCTACGGCGCCCGGTTTCCCCGCGGCACGCACGACAGTCCGGCCCGGACGGCCGGCGCGACAGTTGTACGAGGTGAGCACACGTGAAGGTCACTGAGACTCCGCCCCCGCTGCCGGCACAACGCTCGCCTGTGGCGAAGTCGGGCGCTCCCGGCGGACGGGCGAAGAGCTCCGAGGGCAAGGTCCTCAACGTCTTCTCGCACGGTGTCCTGGTCATCTGGGCGATCCTGGTCGTCATGCCGCTGCTCTGGGCGCTGATGTCGGCGTTCAAGGACGACGACTCGATCCTGTCGACGCCGTGGTCGCTGCCGGACAGGCTGCACCTCGAGAACTGGTCGCGCGCCTGGAACCAGGCGCACATGAGCGACTACTTCTTCAACACCATCATCGTGGTGGGCGGCTCACTCATCGGCACGCTGCTGCTCGGCTCGATGGCCGCCTATGTGCTGGCGCGGTTCGACTTCCCGGGCAACCGCTTCATCTACTACCTGTTCATCGGCGGGATGAGCTTCCCGATCATCCTGGCGCTGGTCCCGCTGTTCTTCGTCATGAACAACATCGGGCTGCTGAACACCCGGCACGGGCTGATCCTGGTCTACATCGCCTACTCGCTGCCGTTCACTGTCTTCTTCCTCACGTCGTTCTTCCGGACCCTGCCGACATCGATCGCGGAAGCGGCCATGCTCGACGGGGCCTCGCACACCCGGACGTTCTTCCAGGTGATGCTGCCGATGGCGAAGCCGGGCCTGATCAGCGTCGGGATCTTCAACTTCCTCGGGCAGTGGAACCAGTACATGCTGCCGACCGTGCTCAACACCGATCCCCATAAACACGTCCTGGCCCAAGGGCTCGTCGAACTGGCCAACGGCCAGGGATACAAGGGCGACTGGTCCGGGCTCTTCGCCGGCCTGGTGATGGCGATGCTGCCGGTGCTCGGTGCCTACATCATCTTCCAGCGCCAGGTCGTCGCGGGCCTGACCGCGGGAGCACTCAAGTAACAGACCGCTCAAGGACAGAGGGCCAACAACTGTCACCACGAGCGAACAGAATCCATAGCGACGAGCCGCCCACCGGCCATCGACCGGCGGGCGGCTCGTACCGTTTCGCCCGGATTTTGCGAAGGTCCAGGCGGGGAGGCACCATGCTCATCAGAGGGTCCGACTGCTCAAGGTCTTGACGGGAGGCACCCCAAAACGCTCATCTTAGAGTTCACATGTTAGAGAAAACGGCAGGAGTGAGAGAGTCGATGGAGACTCCGGGGTCGCAGACGTCTCTGCATCGGGCCAACCTTGAGCGGGTCGTACGCGCGGTGAGGATGGCAGGGTCGCTCACCCAGGCGGAGATCGCCAGAGGTACCGGCCTCTCCGCGGCCACCGTCTCCAATATCGTCCGCGAACTGAAGGACGGCGGCACGGTCGATGTGACCCCCACATCGGCGGGCGGCCGCCGGGCCCGCAGTGTCTCCCTGAGCGGGGACGCGGGCGTTGTCGTAGGGGTTGATTTCGGGCATACGCACCTGCGGGTGGCGGTCGGCAACCTGGCCCATCAGGTGCTGGCGGAGGAGTCGGAGCCGCTGGATGTCGACGCCTCGTCCGCGGACGGCTTCGGCCGGGCGGAACACCTGGTCAACCGCCTGATCGAGACCACCGGGACCACCCCCGGCAAGGTGATCGGCGTGGGTCTCGGCGTGCCGGGGCCGATCGATGTCGTCTCCGGCACCCTGGGCTCCACCGCGATCCTGCCGGGCTGGTCGGGCATCAACCCGAGTGACGAGCTCGCCAGCCGGCTCGGCGTGCCCGTGTACGTCGACAACGACGCCAACCTCGGGGCGCTGGGCGAGCTGGTCTGGGGCAGCGGCCGCGGCGTCAAGGACCTCGCGTACATCAAGGTCGCCAGCGGGGTCGGCGCCGGTCTGGTGATCGACGGGCGCATCTACCGGGGCCCCGGGGGGACGGCGGGCGAGATCGGGCACATCACGCTCGACGAGTCGGGCCCGGTGTGCCGCTGCGGCAACCGCGGCTGCCTGGAGACCTTCACCGCCGCCCGTTACGTGCTGCCGCTGCTCAGGCCGAGCCACGGGCCCGATCTCACCATGGAACGCGTGGTCCAGCTCGCCCGTGAGGGCGATCCGGGCTGCCGCCGGGTGGTTGGGGACGTCGGACGGCACATCGGCAGCGGTGTGGCCAACCTGTGCAATCTGCTCAACCCCAGCCGGGTGGTGCTCGGCGGGTCCCTCGCGGAGGCCGGGGAGCTGGTGCTCGGGCCGATAAGGGACTCGGTCTCGCGCTACTCCATTCCCAGCGCGGCGCGGCACCTCTCGGTGCTGCCGGGGGCTCTCGGCGGCCGGGCGGAAGTGCTGGGCGCGCTGGCCCTCGTACTGAGCGAAATGGGGGATTCGACCCTTTTGGAGAATACCCTCTCGGTTGCGAGCCCTGCCTTCACTTAGATAACGAATGGCACCGTTGTCATCTCGTTAAGGATTTACTCCTTGACGCTGGCGTCACGGCCGAGTTGACTTCCAGCCACCTCGGCCGCAACGTCGCGGCCTCGTCAGGGAGGTTCGAAATGAACACGCGTATGCGTCGTGCCGCCGTTGTCGTTGCCGTGACCACGATGGCCGTCTCGCTCGCCGCTTGCGGGAGCGCCAAGTCAGCCGGCGACAAGGCCGACACCGGGAAGAAGACGGGCGATCTGAAGATCGGCCTGCTGCTCCCCGAGAACCAGACGGCCCGGTACGAGAAGTTCGACAAGCCGATCATCGAGAAGAAGATCGGTGAGCTCACCAACGGCAAGGCGAAGGTCATCTACGCCAACGCCAAGCAGGACGCCACGCTGCAGTCGCAGCAGGTCGACACCATGATCACCAACAAGGTCGACGCGCTGATCGTTGACGCGGTCGACTCCAAGGCCATCGAGAACGGCGTCAAGAAGGCCAAGGACGCGGGCATCCCCGTCGTCGCCTTCGACCGTCTCGCCGAGGGCCCGATCGACGCTTACACCTCCTTCGACAACGAAGAGGTCGGCCGGGTCCAGGGCAAGGCCCTGCTGGAGGCCCTGGGCGACAAGGCCAAGAGCGGCCCCATCGTGATGATGAACGGCTCGATCACCGACCCGAACGCGGCCCTGTTCAAGAAGGGCGCCAAGTCGGTGCTCGACGGCAAGGTCACGTACGGCAAGGAGTACGACACCAAGGAGTGGAAGCCGGAGAACGCCAACTCCAACATGGAGGCGGCGATCACCGCGCTCGGCAAGGACAAGATCGTCGGTGTCTACTCCGCCAACGACGGCATGGCCGGCGGCATCATCCAGGCCCTCAAGTCCGCGGGCATCAAGAAGCTCCCGCCGGTCACCGGACAGGACGCCGAGTTGGCCGGTGTGCAGCGCATCGTCACCGGTGAGCAGTTCATGAGCGTCTACAAGCCCTACCCGCAGGAGGGTGTCGTCGCCGCCGAGATGGCGGTCACGCTGGCCAAGGGCGACAAGCTCGACACCGTTGCCACGTCCAAGGTGAACAACGCCAGCCAGAAGGACATCCCCAGCGTACTGGTCCCGGTCATCTCGCTGACCAAGGACAACATCAAGGACACCGTCCTGAAGGACGGCATCTGGACGGTCGGCGACATCTGCACCCCCAAGTACAAGGCCGCGTGCGACGCGCTCGGTCTGAAGTGACCCCGTGACGGGACCGGCTCTCTGGGGCCCGGTCCCGCGCGGTCGTGAAGCTGTCCGTCCGGTGCCTCGCCCACCAACCGTCCCGCTACCGGGCGGGGCACCGGACGGAACGCTTCCGCAATCCCCCACTATTGCTCGACCAGCGCGCCTGCCCCAGGCGCGGCGCCCCCGCCGGTCAGGCGGCGAAGGAGATGGTTTATGTGTCCGCTACGCCCGTGCTGGCGTTGCGAGGGGTCTCCAAGCGATTCGGTGCCGTACAGGTACTCACCGATGTAGAGCTTGAAGTCCACGCGGGCGAGGTGGTCGCCCTGGTGGGCGACAACGGCGCCGGCAAGTCCACGCTCGTCAAGACGATCGCCGGTGTGCACACCATCGATGACGGCGTCATCGAGTGGGAAGGCAGACCGGTCCAGATCAGCAAGCCGAACGACGCCCAGAACCTGGGCGTCGCGACCGTCTACCAGGACCTCGCGCTGTGCGACAACATCGACGTGGTCGGCAACCTGTACCTCGGCCGGGAGCTGCGCAGATTCGGGATCCTCGACGAGGTCGAGATGGAGCGGCGCTCCCGCGAGCTCCTGAGCACGCTGTCGATCCGTATCCCCAGCGTCCGCATCCCGATCGCCTCGCTCTCCGGCGGCCAGCGCCAGACCGTGGCCATCGCCCGTTCGATGCTCGGTGAGCCCAAGCTCGTCATTCTCGACGAGCCGACCGCGGCCCTCGGCGTCGAGCAGACCGCACAGGTCCTCGACCTGGTCGAGCGGCTGCGTGAGCGCGGCCACGCGGTCATCCTCATCAGCCACAACATGGTCGATGTGAAGGCCGTCGCCGACCGGGTCGCCGTGCTGCGGCTCGGCCGCAACAACGGCGTCTTCGATGTGAAGACCACCACGCAGGAACAGATCATCTCCGCCATCACGGGCGCCACGGACAACGCCGTGACCCGTCGTGCGGCGCGCAACGCGGAGGCCCACCAGTGAGCACCCACAAGACGTCCACTACCGCCTCCGCGGGCAACCCGGACGCCGCCCGCGGCGCGGACACCGCGATCGACCCCCGGCTGCTCCTGCGCGAACAGGGCCTCGCCGGGTACATCAGCGAGTTCAAGCGCAAGGTCCGCGGCGGTGACCTGGGCTCGATCCCCGTGGTCATCGGCCTGCTCCTCATCTGCGTGGTCTTCCAGACCATGAACTCGGAGTTCCTCTCCGCGAAGAACATAAGCGACATCGCGGTCACGATGGTGGCCACCGGCATGATCGCCGTCGGTATGATCTTCGTTCTGCTGCTCGGTGAGATCGACCTCTCCGTCGGCTCGGTCAGCGGTGTCGCGGCCGCCGTCGTCGCCGTGCTGAGCGTCACCCATGGAATGAACGAGTGGCTGGCACTGCTCGCCGCCGTCGTCAGCAGCGCGCTCATCGGAGCGATCCATGGCTTCTTCTTCGCCAAGATCGGTGCTCCCGCGTTCGCCGTCACCCTGGCGGGCCTGCTGTTCTGGGTGGGCTTCATGCTCTACCTGCTGGGCAGCACCGGCACGATCAACCTGGACTCCGACGGCGTCATCGGCGACATGACCAACTACTTCTTCACCGACATCGCTGCGGCCTACGGGCTGGCCGCGTTCGGTGTGGCCGCCTACTTCCTGTCGGCCTTCCTCGACGCCCGCCGCCGTACGGCCGCCGGGATACCGGCCCGGCCGCTCGCCGACATCGTGCTGCGTACGGCGGTGCTGGCCGTGTTCTCCTTCGCCGCCGCCGCCACGTTCAACCAGTACCGCGGCCTGCCGCTGGCCCTGGTGCTGTTCCTGGCGGTCCTGGTGTCGATGGACTTCATGCTCCGCCGTACCGCGTACGGCCGGAAGATCTTCGCGCTCGGCGGCAGCGTCGAGGCGTCCCGGCGCGCGGGCATCAACGTCGAGATGGTCCGTATGACCGTCTTCAGCCTCGCCGGGATGTTCGCGGGGATCGGCGGTCTGTTCTGGGCCTCCAAGATCGCCGCGGCCAACCAGAGCTCCGGCGCGGGTGACCTGCTGATGAACGTCATCGCGGCGGCCGTCATCGGCGGCACCAGCCTCTTCGGCGGACGCGGCAGCGTGTGGAACGCGCTGCTCGGTGTCATGGTGATCGTCTCGATCCAGTACGGACTCTCGCTGGAGGGCATCGAGACCCCGGTCCAGTACATGGTGACCGGCGGTGTGCTGCTCGCCACGGTCGTCATCGACTCCGTCACCCGCAAGACACAGAAGACAGCCGGCCGCGCCTGACCCGCGGCCGTCCGCGTGTGCCCGGCATCCCTCGGGGGCCGGGCACACGCGCGTGCGCGTACCCGGCCCCGGCACGGAACATGCGCCGGGACCGGATTGCGCACTCCGCCGACCGCGGCGGGGGGCGGAACCGTAGACTCATCGGATCGATACGCTCGACCACTCACACGCAAGGAGGCACGGGTGGACCTGCTGACCCGCATCGGGGGACCGCGCGACCTGGACCGGCTCAGCCTCGAGCAGCTGGACCGGCTCGCCGAGGAGATCCGGACCTTCCTCGTCGACGCGGTGTCCAAGACCGGCGGCCACCTCGGCCCCAACCTGGGCGTGGTCGAGCTGACCATCGCCCTGCACCGGGTGTTCGAGTCCCCACAGGACAAAGTGCTCTTCGACACCGGCCACCAGAGCTATGTGCACAAACTGCTCACCGGCCGTCAGGACTTCTCCCGGCTGAAGAGCAAGGGCGGCCTCTCCGGATATCCGTCCCGCGCCGAGTCCGAGCACGACATCATCGAGAACTCGCACGCCTCCACCGTGCTCGGCTGGGCCGACGGCCTCGCCAAGGCCAACGAGATCCTCAAGAAGGACAGCCACGTCGTCGCCGTGATCGGCGACGGCGCGCTCACCGGCGGTATGGCCTGGGAGGCGCTGAACAACATCGCCGCCGCCAAGGACCGCCCCCTCGTCATCGTCGTCAACGACAACGAGCGGTCCTACGCGCCGACCATCGGCGGCCTCGCGAACCACCTCGCGACCCTTCGTACCACCGACGGCTACGAGCGGTTCCTGGCCCGCGGCAAGGACCTCCTGGGGCGCACTCCGGTCGTCGGCAAGCCGCTCTACGGGACGCTGCACGGCGCCAAGAAGGGCCTCAAGGACTTCATCGCCCCGCAGGGCATGTTCGAGGACCTCGGACTGAAGTACGTCGGCCCGATCGACGGCCATGACATCGAGGCCCTGGAATCCGCGCTGACCCGCGCGAAACGCTTCAACGGCCCGGTCATCGTCCACTGCATCACCGAGAAGGGCCGCGGCTACACGCCGGCCCTCCTGGACGAGGCCGACCGCTTCCACGCCGTCGGCAAGATCCACCCGGACACCGGCCTGCCCATCGCCACCGCCGGCCTCGACTGGACCTCGGTCTTCGGCGAGGAGATGCTCAAGCTCGGCAAAGAGCGCGAGGACATCGTCGCCGTCACCGCGGCCATGCTCCAGCCCGTCGGCCTCGCCAAGTTCCAGGCGGCCTTCCCGGACCGGATCTTCGACGTCGGGATCGCCGAGCAGCACGCAGCGGTCTCCGCGGCCGGTCTCGCCACCGGCGGGCTGCACCCCGTCTTCGCGGTGTACGCCACCTTCCTCAACCGGGCCTTCGACCAGGTGCTGATGGACGTCGCGCTGCACAAGTGCGGTGTCACCTTCGCACTCGACCGCGCCGGCATCACCGGGACGGACGGGCCGTCGCACAACGGCATGTGGGACATGTCGATCCTGCAGTGCGTGCCGACCCTCCGCATCGCCGCCCCGCGCGACGCCGACCAGGTCCGCGCCCAGTTGCGTGAGGCGGTCGCCGTCGACGACGCGCCGACCGTGGTCCGCTTCTCCAAGGGCGCGGTGGGCCCCGCGGTCAAGGCCGTCGGCACGATCGGCGGCATGGACGTCCTGCGTACGGCGGGCACGGACGCGCCGGACGTCCTGCTGGTCTCCGTGGGGGCGCTCGCCCCGATGTGTCTGGAGATCGCCGAACTGCTGGACGCCCAGGGCATCTCCACGACCGTGGTCGACCCCCGCTGGGTCAAGCCGGTCGACCCGGCACTGGCCCCGCTGGCGGCACAGCACCGGGTCGTCGTCACCGTCGAGGACAACTGCCGGGCAGGCGGCGTCGGTTCGGCCGTCGCCCAGTCGCTGCGCGACGCGGATGTGGACGTTCCGCTGCGCGACTTCGGCATCCCGTCCGCCTTCCTGGCGCACGCCTCCCGGGGCGAGGTCATGACGGAGATCGGGCTGACGGCACCGGACATCGCCCGCCAGGTCACCGGCCTGGTAGCCAAGCTCGACGGGCGCTACGAGGCCCGCGCGGTGGCGCAGGCCCACGACTGAGCCCTCGCGCCCCCGTCCCACCTGATCGGGTGTCACCGGCCGCGCCCCCTTCGTCCGTACGCCACACGCGGACCGAGGGGGGCGCGGCCGTGCGTTTGCCCTCCGTACTCCGTTCGGCCGAGCCGTCCTCCCCCGCACGGGCCCCATCGGGTGAATCGCGCCGCTCCGCGCCCCCTGGGCCGTACGCCCTCTCGATCATGGCCGTGATCCGGGCGACGCGAGGGCCGCGGCGACGGACGGGCGCGGAGGCAGACCGGTGAACGCAATGTTTCGGACCAAGACGATCGAGCAATCGATCATGGATACGGAGGAACCGCAGCACCAGCTCAAGAAGTCCCTCTCCGCACTGGATCTGACGGTCTTCGGCGTCGGTGTCATCATCGGCACCGGCATCTTCGTCCTCACCGGCAAGGTGGCCAAGGAGACGGCGGGCCCGGC
>DATCWZ010000695.1:0-9281 GCA_036566065.1 Streptomyces sp.
CGTCCTCGTTGTCGACCCAGCTCATGAGCTTGCGGAGCTCCTTGCCCGTGGTCTCCAGCAGGGACTCGCTGTCGGCCTTCTTGTACTCGTTGTACTTGGGCAGGCCGTTGTGGTACTCGGCCATCCACGCCTTGGCGAACGTGCCGTCCTGGATCTCGCCGAGGACCTTCTTCATTTCGGCCTTGGTGGCGTCGGTGATGATCCGCGGGCCGGTGACGTAGTCGCCCCACTCGGCGGTCTCCGAGACGGACCAGCGCATCTTCTCGAGGCCGCCCTCGTACATCAGGTCCACGATGAGCTTCAGCTCGTGCAGACACTCGAAGTACGCGATCTCCGGCTGATAACCCGCCTCGGTCAGGGTCTCGAAACCGGCCTTGACCAGGGCGGCGGTACCGCCGCAGAGCACAGCCTGCTCACCGAACAGGTCGGTCTCGGTCTCCTCGGTGAAGGTCGTCTTGATGACACCGGCGCGGGTGCCGCCGATGCCCTTCGCGTACGACAGGGCGAGCGGCAGGCCCTGGCCCGTGGCGTCCTGCTCGACGGCCACGATGCACGGGACGCCGCGGCCCTCCTCGTACTGGCGGCGCACCAGGTGGCCGGGGCCCTTCGGGGCCACCATGCAGACATCGACACCGGCCGGCGGCTTGATGAGGTCGAAGCGGATGTTCAGGCCGTGGCCGAAGAACAGCGCGTCGCCCTCCTTGAGGTTGTCCTTGATCGACTCCTCGTAGACCCGGGCCTGGATCGGGTCCGGGACGAGGATCATGATGACGTCGGCCTCGGCCGACGCCTCGGCGGGGGTGACCACGCGCAGGCCCTGCTCCTCGGCCTTGGCCTTGGACTTCGAGCCCTCGTGCAGGCCGACACGGACGTCGACACCCGAGTCGCGCAGCGACAGCGCGTGGGCGTGGCCCTGGCTGCCGTATCCGATGACCGCGACTTTACGGCCCTGGATGATGGACAGGTCGGCATCGTCGTCGTAGAACAGCTCGGCCACTGGATCTTCTCCTTGTGTGCTGATGGTGCGTCCCACCGTACGGCGGGAGAGTCGGATACGGTGTCGGGTCTCGCCATGCGAACGGCGCGGCGGCCGCCCGGGCGGCGGCCCTACGCCGAGCGGTCGAGCGCGCGCAGGGAACGGTCGGTGATCGAGCGCGCGCCGCGCCCTATGGCGATGGTGCCGGACTGGACGAGCTCCTTGATGCCGAACTGTTCCAGCATCCTGAGCATCGCTTCCAGCTTGTCGGCGCCTCCGGTGGCCTCGATCGTGACGGCGTCCGGAGAGACGTCGACGGTCTTTGCGCGGAAGAGCTGGACGATCTCGACGATCTGCGAGCGGGTCTCGTTGTCCGCGCGCACCTTCACCAGGACCAGCTCGCGCTGGACCGCCGCGGACGGCTCGAGTTCCACGATCTTCAGGACGTTGATCAGCTTGTTGAGCTGCTTGGTCATCTGCTCCAGGGGCCGGTCGGCGACATTCACGACGATGGTGATGCGGGAGATGTCGGGGTGTTCGGTGGTACCGACCGCGAGCGAGTCGATGTTGAAGCCGCGCCGGGAGAACAGGGCGGTGATCCGGGAGAGGACACCCGGCTTGTTCTCCACCAGGACGGAGAGCGTGTGCTTGCTGGACATGGTCTCTCTCTGTCTCTCAGTCTTCTTCGTTGTCGCCGAAGTCGGGGCGGACGCCGCGGGCGGCCAGGACCTCGTCGTTGGAGGTGCCGGCGGCGACCATGGGCCACACCATGGCGTCCTCGTGGACGATGAAGTCGACGACGACCGGGCGGTCGTTGACCGCGTTGGCCTCGGCGATGACCTTGTCCAGGTCGGCGGGGTCCTCGCAGCGGATCGCGTGGCAGCCCATGGCCTCGGACAGCTTGACGAAGTCCGGCACGCGGGTGCCCTTGGCGGGGACGCCGTCCGTGTCGGTGCCGGAGCGCAGCACGGTGTTGGAGTAGCGCTGGTTGTAGAACAGGGTCTGCCACTGGCGGACCATCCCGAGCGCGCCGTTGTTGATGATCGCGACCTTGATCGGGATGTTGTTGAGCGCGCAGGTGGTGAGTTCCTGGTTGGTCATCTGGAAGCAGCCGTCGCCGTCGATCGCCCAGACGGTGCGGTCCGGCATCCCGGCCTTGGCGCCCATCGCCGCCGGGACGGCGTAGCCCATGGTGCCGGCGCCGCCGGAGTTCAGCCAGGTGGCCGGGTGCTCGTAGTCGATGAAGTGCGCGGCCCACATCTGGTGCTGGCCGACGCCCGCCGCGAAGATCGTGTTCTCCGGGGCGAGCTGCCCGATGCGCTGGATGACCTGCTGCGGGGAGAGGCTGCCGTCCTCCGGCAGGTCGTAGCCGACGGGGTAGGTGTCACGCCAGCGGTTGAGGTCCTTCCACCAGGCGGTGTAGTCGCCGGTGTGGCCCTCGTTGTGCTCGGCCTGGACGGCCTGGACCAGATCGGCGATGACCTCGCGGGCGTCGCCGACGATCGGGACGTCGGCGGTCCGGTTCTTGCCGATCTCGGCCGGGTCGATGTCGGCGTGGACGATCTTGGCGTACGGGGCGAAGCTGTCCAGCTTGCCGGTGACGCGGTCGTCGAACCTGGCCCCGAGCGCGACGATCAGGTCGGCCTTCTGCAGCGCGGTGACGGCGGTGACCGCACCGTGCATGCCGGGCATTCCCACGTGCAGCGGGTGGCTGTCGGGGAAGGAGCCGAGCGCCATCAGTGTGGTGGTGACGGGCACTCCGGTGAGCTCTGCCAGGACCTTCAGCTCCGCGGTGGCCCGGGACTTCATGACGCCGCCGCCGACATACAGCACCGGGCGCTTGGCCTGCGTGATGAGCTTGGCGGCTTCCCGGATCTGCTTGGCGTGCGGCTTGGTCACCGGGCGGTAGCCGGGCAGGTCCTGGGTGGGCGGCCAGCTGAAGGTGGTCTTCCCCTGCAGCGCGTCCTTGGCGATGTCGACCAGGACCGGCCCGGGGCGGCCCGTCGACGCGATGTGGAACGCCTCGGCGATGGTGTGGGCGATGTCGTCGGCCTTGGTCACCAGGAAGTTGTGCTTGGTGACCGGCAGGGTGATGCCGCAGATGTCGGCTTCCTGGAAGGCGTCCGTGCCGATGGCCTTGGACGCCACCTGGCCGGTGATCGCGACAATCGGCACGGAGTCCAGATAGGCGTCGGCGATCGGCGTGACGAGATTGGTGGCGCCGGGTCCGGACGTCGCCATGCAGACGCCGACCTTTCCGGTGGCCTGCGCGTAGCCGGTGGCCGCGTGTCCCGCACCCTGCTCGTGCCGGACCAGGACGTGATGGACCCGGTCGGAGTCCATCATCGGGTCGTACGCCGGGAGGATGGCTCCGCCCGGAATCCCGAATACGGTGTCGGCCCCGAGTTCCTCGAGAGAGCGGATGAGTGATTGCGCGCCCGTGACGTGTTCGACGGAGGCGGACTGCTGTCCGCCGTTACGGGCCCGAGGCTGCGGGTGGTGGGCCCCGGTGGCCTGCTCGGTCATCGGCATTCTCTTCTCGAGGCTGAGGTCTTTTGCGGTGGTTCGACGGTGTTCCGGATGGTGCTGGTGCAACAAAAAACCCCTCGTGCCGTGAGGCAGGCGAGGGGAGCGCGTCGGTGCGGTCTGCGGAGTGTCCATGAGTGACTCTGCTTCAGCCGACGCGCTTTCCAAGTACGAGAATTCGGGTGCGCATGGCCATGACCCTCTCTCCGGCACGCATCCGGTGTCAAGTGGGTGGGACAGGCATCTCAGTATGTGAGCTGCTCTGGAGCGGGATCGCGCCGCTGGTGAGAACGTGCCGGGCGGTGGATCCGCCCGGCACGGGGAAGCCCCCGCGCGACAGGGCGCGGCGCAGCCGGTACTCGTCGAGCGGCCCGGAGAAGGCCATGCCCTGGCCGTGGGTGCACCCCATGGCCCGCAGGGCGAGCACCTGCTCGGGCACGTCGACGCCCTCGGCCACGGACTGCATGCCGAGGTCGCAGGCGATCCGCAGCAGCCCGCTGGTGATCTTGTTGAGCCTGGCGGACTCCACGACGCCCTCGACGAGGCCCCGGTCGAGTTTCAGTACGTCGATGGGGAGTCTGCGCAGGGCGTTGATCGCGGCGCAGCCCCTGCCGAAGCCGTCGAGCGCGATGCGTACGCCGAGCCTGCGCAGCGTCACCAGGCGCTGCTCCAGCTCGTCGAAGGGGACCCGCGGGTCGCGGTCGGCCACTTCGATCATCAGCGCCCCGGAGGGCAGTCCATGGCGGGTGAGGAGTCCTTCGATGGAGCTGAAGGGCATGGTCCTGTCGAGGAGCCGGCCTGCGGACACCCGGACGCAGACGGGGACGGGATGCCCGGCCCTCGCCCGGTCGGCCGCCTGCTCGACGGCCTGGTCCAGCAGCCAGTTGCCGAGCTCGGCGGTGCGGTCGCCGTCCTCGGCGACGCGGAGGAACTCGGCGGGGGTGAACAGGATGCCCTGGGCGGAGCGCCAGCGGGGCTGGGCGGCGACGGCCCCGACCGTGCCGCTGGCCAGGTGGACGACCGGCTGGTGCAGCAGGGCGAACTGCCCGTCGCGCAGGGCGGTGTGCAGCCGTGCCGTCAGCTCGGAGCGGCGCACTACGTCGGCCTGCATCTGCGGGGCGTACAGCTCGACCCTGTCCTTGCCCGCCGCCTTGGCGCGGTACATGGCGAGGTCGGCGTTGCGCATGAGGTCGGTGGGGGTGATGCCGGGCTCGGCGAACGCGACGCCGATGGAGGCGGCCACCCGGACCTCGCTGCCGCCGATGCGGTAGGGCTGGGACAGCGTGAGGCGCAGCCGGTCGGCGATCTCGTGGACCTGGCGTTTCCGGGCGCTCCGGTCGTGGGTTCCGCCGCCGACGATGAGCGCGGCGAACTCGTCGCCGCCGAGGCGGGCGGCGGTGTCGGCGGTGCGCACGGATTCCTGGAGGCGGCGGGCGGCCTGGACCAGGAGTTCGTCCCCGGCGAGGTGGCCGATGGTGTCGTTGACAGCCTTGAAGCCGTCGAGGTCGATGAAGAGCACGGCCGTCCCGGGGTCACCGGTGCGCCTGCCGTGCAGTGCCTGGCGGACCCGGTCGGTGAACAGTGCCCGGTTGGGCAGGTCGGTGAGCGGGTCGTGCTCGGCGTTGTGCTGCAACTGTGCCTGCAGTCTGACCCGTTCGGTCACGTCCCGGCTGTTCAGAAGGAGACCGCCCTGATGACGGTTGACCGTGGACTCGACGTTGAGCCAGTCGCCGGTGCCCGATCTGAAGCGGCACTCGATCCGGGTGGTGGGTTTGTCTCGGGGCGGGGCGGCGAGGAAGCGGCGCACCTCATGGATCACCCGGCCCCGGTCATCGGGGTGGATGATCGAGGCCAGCTCGGCGCCCATGAGGTCATCGGCGTCGCGCCCGTAGACCCCGGCGGCCGCGGGGCTGACATAGCGGAGCGTCCCGCTGGGCGCGGCGATCATGATGACATCGCTGGAGCCCTGGACCAGGGAGCGGAAGTGGTTCTCCTTCTGCGCGAGTTCCTGGGTGAGGGCGATGTTGTCCATGAGCATGATGGCCTGCCGGACCACCAGCGCGAGGACAACACCGCAGCCGGTGAAGACCATGACCCGGTCCACCCGGCGGCCCTCGACGACGTTGTACAGGATGCCCAGGGTGCAGACGGCCGCGGCCAGATACGGCGTCAGCGCGGCCAGTGACCCGGCGATGGGTCGGCTGGTGGTACGAGTCCTCCCGCCGGGTCCGGCACCGCTGTCCGGGGTCCGGC
Organism: Streptomyces sp.; assembly: GCA_036566065.1. Taxonomy (GTDB): domain Bacteria; phylum Actinomycetota; class Actinomycetes; order Streptomycetales; family Streptomycetaceae; genus Streptomyces. The sequence continues at coordinate 5,756 of DATCWZ010000695.1, forward strand.
GGGCCCCCCATGGCGCGTACGCCAGGAGCAGCGAGCCCGCGAACCAGCCCGCGTCGAGCAGTTGTCCGGAGCGGTAGGTCGAGCGGAGCAGCGGCGAGGTGAAGATGGCGTCGCACAGGACGGTCAGGGCGAGCGCGGCGATGGCGGTGTTCACCGCGGAGCGGTTGACGCTGGGCCGGCGGAAGTGCAGGGCGAGCACCATCGAGACCAGCACGATGTCCAGCAGCGGATAGGCGAGCAGGAGCGCGGCCCGCGCCACGCTCTCGCCCTCGGCGTTCGCCGCGTGGGCGGTGTGGGCGAGCGCCAGGCTCCAGGCCAGCGTCAGCAGCGAGCCGCCGATCAGCCAGGCGTCCAGCACGAGGCAGACCCAGCCGGCCCGATTGACGGGCCGCTTGGCCAGGACGAGGAGCCCGACGATGGCGGGCGGCGCGAAGCAGAGGTAGAAGAAGTCCGCGACGGAGGGGCTGGGCACGGGGAGCCCCAGCACCACCTCGTACCAGCCCCAGACCGCGTTGCCCCCGGCGGCCATGGCGGAGGAGAGCGAGAAGAGCAGCCAGGCGGGCCGGAATCGGCTGCCGTTGGTGCGGGCGTACAGGAAGCAGGAGACCGCGGCGATCAGGGCGGCGATGCTGAGGCCGAAGTCACCCATGAACAGGGCGACTTCGGCCGAGCCCCAGCCGACGGCCGCACCCAGCGCGTATCCGGCGCAGACGAAGGCGAGTGCGGCCTGGGGCAGCAGGCCCGTGCGCCCGTCGGAGACGGTCCGACGGGTGAGCAGGGCCCCGATGGCGCTCACCGCGGGACTCCCGGGGTCACGCCCGGAGTTGTCATCTGTGCTGTCGTGCGCGCTGTCATCCGTGCTGTCGTCGCAGGGGAAACCGATGCCCGCTGCTGCCTGCCCTGCCGCGTCGGTTCCTTCGTCCATCGGCCGCACATCGCCCGTCGCCCCCTCGCGTTCGGCTTCCTCCCCGGCACCGTCCCTTCCACGGCGCAGCCCCCCGTTCTGGACGATACACCAGACTCGTCACTCAGGGACATACCTTCTCTACACTCAGTAACGAAGTACGCCGTGGGCGGAACTCTGTGCAGCCGAACCGTTTCGCAGCGTTGTCAGCCGGTCGTCAGTACGACATTCACCGCCGGCTCCCCCGCCGCGAACCGGGTGAGCTGTCCGGCGAGCAGGCGCTTGGCGCGCGGCATGAACGCCGAGGTGCTGCCGCCCACATGGGGAGTGATCAGGACGTTGGGAGCATGCCAGAGAGGATGTCCGGCGGGCAGCGGTTCCGGGTCGGTGACATCGAGAGCGGCGTGCAGCCGCCCGGACTCGAGTTCGGACAGCAGGGCCTTGGTGTCGACGACGGGCCCCCTGGCGATGTTGACAAGCAGCGCACCGTCCGGCATCGCGGCCAGGAAGTCGGCGCCCACCAGCCCTTGTGTGGAATCGTTCAGCGGAGTGGCCACGATCACGATGTCCGCTTCCGGCAACAGCGCGGGAAGGTCGGCGATCGTGTGGACGGGACCGCGCGGTGTTGTCCGCGCCGAGCGCGCGACGCGTGCCACCCGCGCGCACTCGAACGGTTGGAGCCGGTCCTCGATGGCCGCCCCGATCGCTCCGTGGCCCACGATGAGCACGGACTTGTCGGCGAGCGCGGGATAAAAGCCGGAGTGCCACTGCTCGTTGTCCTGGCCGTGCACGAAGCGGGGGAATCCGCGCAGCGAGGCAAGGATGAGGGCGATGGTGAGCTCCGCCGTCGACGCCTCGTGGACGCCCCGGGCGTTGCACAGCCGCACCCCGGAGGGAAGCGAGGCGAGCCCCGGCACCACGTGATCGGTTCCGGCGGACAGGGTCTGCACGATCTGTACGTTGCTCATCGCGTCGAGCGGGCGCACCGCGACCTCGGAGCCCTTCATATAGGGAACGACATAGAAGGCGCAGTTCGCCGGGTCGGCCGGATAGTCGGCGCCACCGTCCCAGAAGCGGTAGTGGAACCCTTCGGGGAGTCCGTCGATCTCATCGGCCGGAATCGGCATCCACACATCGGTGGCAGTCGTAGAAGTCATGGTCACGAGGCTAAGCGAAGGCCGCACGGACGCGGAGGCCGCAGTGAATTCGATGGTCTCCCGTGACCGGCGGATGGACTGACACACCGGCCGGGATACCGGCTCATCGGGAACTGCCGCGGACTCGCGGTGTAAGAACAGGGGACAGGCGGCCGTCGAAAGGACCGGTGCGGTGTTCGGATCTGTTCAGACTCCTGCGGTACGCAGGGCGGTGGTCACCGCCCTGGCGGTGGGCTCGCTGCTGCTCTCCGCGGCATGCTCGTCCGGCGGGAACCCGGATACCACCCCGGGACGTAAGGGGGATTCGTCACCGCCCGCGAGCGCGCCGTCCGCTTCCCCGTCGGGCCCGGCGGCCGATCTGCCGCCCGCCAGGGGTTCGGTGCGGGTGGTCTCGACGCTCGCGGAGGACCTCAAGTCGCCATGGGGGCTGGCGGCACTGCCCGGCGGTGATCTGCTGGTCTCCTCGCGGGACGAAGCGACGATCAGCCGGATCGATGTGAAGACCGGCAGGAAGACGCTGCTCGGCTCGGTGCCGGGGGTGGCACCGGCCGGTGAGGGCGGTCTGCTGGGCCTGGCCGTCCCGGCGACGTACGGCGCGGACCATCTGGTGTACGCGTACTTCACGACCGAGTCCGACAACCGCATCGCCCGCATGCTGTACGACGAGAAGAAGCCGCCCGGCGAGCAGCTCGGGGCTCCGGACACGATTCTGCGGGGCATCCCGAAGGGCTCCATCCACAACGGCGGCCGGATCGCGTTCGGCCCCGACCGCATGCTGTACGCGGGCACCGGCGAGACCGGGGACACCGGGTTCGCCCAGGACAAGCAGTCCCTGGCGGGCAAGATCCTGCGGATGACGCCGGACGGCGAACCGGTGCACGGCAACCCCGAGGCGGACTCTGTGGTGTACACGTACGGGCACCGCAATGTGCAGGGGCTGGCCTGGGACAACCACAAGCAGCTCTGGGCGGCCGAGTTCGGCCAGAACACCTGGGACGAGCTGAACCGGATCGAGCCGGGCAGGAATTACGGCTGGCCGGATGTCGAGGGCAAGGGGGACAGGGAGGGGTTCGTCGACCCGGTCGCCCAGTGGAAGACCTCCGAGGCGTCGCCGAGCGGGATCGCCTTCGTCGGAGGTTCCATCTGGATGGCGGGCCTGCGCGGCGAGCGGCTCTGGCGGATCCCGCTGTCCGGCCGGGCGGACCAGGAGCCCCTGGCGCCGCCCCAGTCGTTCCTTGAGGGGACGTACGGACGGCTGCGTACGGTGCTCGCCGCGGGCCCCGACACGCTGTGGCTGGTCACCAGCAACACCGACGGCCGCGGCAACCCGAAACAGGGGGACGACCGGATCCTGCTGCTGAAGGTGCGGTAGGCCGGAGGGAGTGTGATGGGTGTTCAATCTCTTCGGGGAACTGTTCGCCCCGGGGCGGCGGCACACGGCCGAGGAGCAGGAGCGGCCGGAGCC
>DATCWZ010000696.1:0-2272 GCA_036566065.1 Streptomyces sp.
ACCAGGCACGGCAGCCCCGCCTCCTCGGCGACCCGGCGCGGCACGATCGCCACGCCGATGCCCGCCCTCACGAGATCGACGAGCATCCGGATCTGGGTGACGTCACAGGTGATCCGGCGCTCGAGACCGCAGTGGTCGGCCAGCCGCCGTACGGCCGTCTCAAGACCGATGCCGGCCCGGAAGTCCACGAACGGCTCGCCGGCGAGGTCGTGGATGAGTGTGTGTCCGGCGCTCGCCAGCGGATGGCCGGGCGCGGTGATCAGCACGAGGTCCTCGTGCCAGGTCGCGAACACGGTGACACCGTCCGGGAGTCGGGCCGCGTCGGGGGCAAGGTAGGCGAGATCCAGCTCCCCGGCCCGCACCGCGTCGATCAGTTCCGGTGTCGTGGCCTCCCGCAACGAGATCTGCACGCCGGGCCGCAGCCCCTGGAACAGTGCCAGTTCGGCTGCCAGATCCACGCAGGTCAGCGTCTGGATCGTGCCGACACGCACCCGCCCGGTGGTCAGGGAGGACACCGAGGCGACCGCGTCCCTGGCGGCCTCGGTGCCGGCGATCACCGATCGGGCGGACGGCAGCAGTGCCCGGCCCGCCTCGGTCAGAACGACGCGTCGTCCGGTTCGGTCGAACAGTTCGGCGCCCAGTTCGCGTTCCAGGTTTCGTACCGACGTACTCAGCGCGGACTGAACGATGAGTTCCGCCCGGGCGGCAGCGGTGAAGCTGCCGTGTGTGACCACGGCCATGAAGTGGCGAAGCTGTCGGACCTCCATTCATCTATCTTAGCGATGGGAGCCAGCTAAACCATCTGTTGGACGGAGGAGTAACCCCGGGGCGACGCTGGGGACATGACGAACCTTCCCGTTCTGTGGAGTGCGGCGTACGGGTCGTACCACTCCCCGTCCGTCCGTTCCCTGGCCCGCCGACTGCTGCGCGTCAGAACCTTTCTGCGTGAACTCGCCCTGGCCGACCACCACTGGTCCGGCGGCTACTAGGCGGCGCTTCTCCGATGAGCGAATACCGATTAACGAACGTCCCTGTCCGGATTCAGCTCTTGACGGTACGCAGACATATCGTTGACCATCGGTCACGCACATCGCACCGCAGCTCCAGGGCCCGGCCGTGCACGGCCGGGTGCCCCCCGCACGTTCCGTCAGTCCCCGAACGGAATCCGGAGCCACCCGATGAGCCTGCCACCGCACACCCCCCTGTCCATGGCCACCTGCGCCGCGGCGCTCGCCGCGCTCCTCGCCGCCGGCGCCCCCGCGGCCCAGGCGCACAGCGCGTCCTCGCCCGCGCGCGCCACCGCCACCACCGCAACCGCGGCAGCCGCACCTGACATCTCCCTCGCGGCCGTCAAGTCGCACCTCACCCGGTTACAGTCCATCGCCGACGCCAACGGCGGCAACCGCGCCCACGGGCGTACGGGCTATCAGGCGTCCATCGACTATGTGAAGACCGCGCTCGACGCCGCCGGATACACCACGACGCTCCAGCAGTTCACCTCCAACGGCGCCACCGGCTACAACCTCATCGCCGACTGGCCCGGCGGCGACCCCGGCCAGGTGCTCATGGCGGGCTCGCACCTCGACTCCGTCACCGCCGGGCCCGGCATCAACGACAACGGCTCCGGATCGGCCGCCGTACTGGAGACAGCCCTCGCGGTCTCCCGCGCGCACCTGGCACCCGACAAGCATCTGCGCTTCGCCTGGTGGGGCGCCGAGGAGCTCGGACTCGTCGGATCGCGTTACTACGTCAACAGCCTGTCGTCCACGGAGCGTTCCAGGCTCACCGGGTACCTCAACTTCGACATGATCGGCTCGCCCAATCCCGGGTACTTCGTGTACGACGACGACCCGGGCATCGAGCAGACGTTCAAGGACTACTTCGCCGGGCTGTCCATACCGACCGAGATCGAGACGGAGGGCGACGGACGGTCCGACCACGCCCCGTTCAAGAACGCGGGCGTCCCGGTCGGAGGACTGTTCTCGGGCGCGGACTACATCAAGACCTCCGCCCAGGCCCAGAAGTGGGGTGGTATCGCCGGGCAGGCGTTCGACCGCTGCTACCACGCGTCCTGCGACACCACGGCGAACATCGACGACACGGCCCTCGACCACAACAGCGATGCCATCGCCTACGCGGTGTGGACCCTCTCCGCCGCGGACACCCCGCCGACAGGCGGGGACGTGTACACCAACGACACCGATGTCGCCGTCCCGGACAACGGCGCCGCGGTCACCTCATCGATCTCCGTCACCGGCCGGACGGGCAGCGC
>DATCWZ010000756.1:0-11184 GCA_036566065.1 Streptomyces sp.
GGGGCCGGGTCAGCGCGCCCTCGGCGTCCCGGTGCTGCGCGGGGACTTCCTGGGCGACGCGGTACGCGCGCTGCAGCGCGACGCCTTCGGCGGCCCGGCGGGGCGGTGGTCCCTGGACGAGCGCTTCCACTTCGGCGGTTACGCCCGCACGCCCGCGGAGCTGCACGCCTTCGCCGACGACTTCGAGGACCGGCACGGACTGCCCGTCGAGCGGCTCTACGTCGCCAAGATGCTGTACGGGCTGACGACGCTGGCCGCCGAGGGCGCGTTCGCCCCGGGTTCCACCGTCACGGCGGTGATCACCGGGCGGCCCTGAAAGAGGCCGCCCCGGACAAGCAGAGCCTGCACGCCTACGCCCGGTCCGTCTCCCGGTAGGCCGCCGCCTCCTCCAGATCCAGCCGTCGCAGCAGGGTGCGCAGCATCTCGTCGTCGATCCGCCGCTCGTCCCTGATCCGTACGAACACCTCACGCTCCGCCTCGATCATCTCCGCGGCCAGCCGCCGGTACGTGTCGTCGGCCGACTCCCCCGTCACCGGGTTCGCGGCGCCCAGCCGTTCCCAGACGGCGTTGCGGCGCCGCTCCAGGACGGCGCGCAGCCGCTCGGCAAGCGGAGGAGGGAGCCGGTTGCGCGGATCGGCCAGCAGCTCCTCGAGCCGCGTCTCGGCAGCCGTGGACGCCTCGCTCTGCGCCTGCGCCTCGGCGAGCGTCTGGGCCCGGAGGTCGCGCCCCGGGAGCTTCAGCACCCGCACCAGGAGCGGCAGGGTGAGGCCCTGGATGACCAGGGTGGCGATGACGGTGGTGAAGGTCAGGAACAGCACGAGGTTGCGGGCCGGGAAGTCCTGCCCGTCGTGCGTGACGAGGGGGATGGAGAAGGCGATGGCGAGCGATACGACGCCCCGCATTCCCGCCCAGCCGACGATCAGCGGCGAGGTCCACCGTGGGTCCGGTTCGCGTTCCCTGATCCGCCGGAAGAGCCACCGGGGCACATACGTCGCCGGGTAGACCCAGACGAAGCGGACGACGACGACCGCGACGAACACGAGGACCGCGTATCCGAGCGCCTCGCTGACGGCGTAGGTGCCGAGGCCCCGGAGTACGTAGGGAAGCTGGAGGCCGATGAGGGCGAAGACCGCCGACTCCAGGATGAACCCGACCATCTTCCACACCGCCGCCTCCTGGAGCCGCGTCGCGAAGTCCACCTGCCAGGCGCGGTGTCCCAGGTAGAGTGCGACGACCACGACGGCCAGCACCCCGGAGGCGTGCACCCGTTCCGCCGCGGCGTACGCCACGAACGGGATCAGGAGGGACAGGGTGTTCTGCAGCAGGGCTTCCGTGAGGTGCGTGCGGAGCCAGTGCAGGGGCACCATCAGCAGCAGCCCGACGGCGACACCCCCGACGGCCGCGAGCAGGAACTCCCCGATGCCGGAGCTCCAGCTCACGCCCTCGCCCAGGGCGGCGGCCAGCACCACCTTGTAGGCCGTGATCGCGGTGGCGTCGTTCACCAGGGACTCGCCCTGGAGGATGGTGGTGATCCGGTCGGGCAGCCCGACTCTGCGGGCGATCGCGGCGGCTGTGACGGCGTCCGGCGGGGCGATCACCGCGCCGAGCACCAGCGCGGCGGTGAGGGGCAGGCCGGGCACGAGCAGATGGGCCAGCCCGCCGACCGCGACCGTCGCGAAGAGCACGTATCCCACCGAGAGCAGCGCGACCGGCCGCAGATTGGCCCGCAGGTCAAGGTACGAACTGTCCACCGCCGCCGTGTACAGCAGCGGTGGCAGCAGCAGCGGCAGCACGATGTCCGCGTCGAGCGTGTAGTCGGGGATTCCCGGCAGATACGAGGCCAGCAGCCCCGCGGTGACCAGCAGCAGCGGAGCGGGCACGGCGGTCCGGCGCGCGGCCCCCGCGATCGCCGCACTGGCGGCGACCAGTGCGATCAGCGGCAGAGCGTCCATCTCACGGTCCTCGCATCCGTCGTAACCTGGCCATCATGAGTGAGTGCCCGCATGTTCTCGAACTGCCGCGCCCCGAGCCCGCCGCGCTCAGCACCACCTGTCTGAAATGCCTGGAGGCGGGCACCCATCCCGTGCAGCTCCGGCTCTGTCTCGCCTGCGGGCACGTGGGATGCTGCGACTCGTCGCCCCTGCGACACGCCACGGCACACTTCAGCGATACCGGCCATCCGGTGATGCGGAGCTTCGAACAGGGCGAGAGCTGGCGATGGTGTTTCGAGGACGGTTCGATCGTGTGACGCTGGGTACGTCAAACCGGCGCCGGTTCTTCTCAATTGACCGCCGCAGACCCCTAGCCACTGTCCGTACCCATGGGCCTACCATGAGTGACGGCCTGAGGACGGGGTACCGGCGACACGGCATCATGGATCGCGATAGCGTCGCCGGACCATGTACCGACGACGGACCGCATGGTTCCGGGCACTCGTCCCGGAGCCCCGAAAGAGTTTGTGCCACCTTGGAGGTGAGGGTGTCCCAGATCGCAGGCGAACCCGGGAGCCAGGACTTCGTAGAGGTCCGGCTGCCCGCCGCGGGTGCCTACCTGTCGGTGCTGCGTACGGCCACGGCCGGTCTCGCAGCGCGTTTGGACTTCACCCTCGACGAGATCGAGGATCTACGTATCGCGGTCGACGAGGCCTGCGCGATCCTGCTCCAGCAGGCCGTGCCGGGCTCCGTCCTGAGCTGCCTCTTCCGGCTCATCGACGATTCCCTGGAGGTGACGGTGTCGGCCCCGACCACCGACGGCCGCGCACCCGAGCGGGACACCTTCGCCTGGACGGTGCTGTCCGCCCTGGCCGGAAAGGTCGACTCGTCGGTCGCCGATGACCGTACGGTCAGCATCAGCCTCTACAAACAGCGCGGCGCGGGACCCGGGCCGGCGTGAGCAAAGAAAACGGGGACGGTCCAGTGCGGGACGAGACGATCCGACCTGGGGTGGTGTATCCAGCAGGCATCCCGGAACAGCAGGCCGCCCGTCCGCATCCGGTGGACGGGGCGGACGGGACGCAAGGCCGTACGGTCGCGGCGGGGCAGTCGCAGGCAGAGCGGGCAGGCCAGATGAGCGAGCACGGGCACCACGATCCACTTGACCGCAGCGGGGCCCGGGCGCTCTTCATCGAGCTCCGGGAGCTGCCCGACGGCTCGACCGAGAAGTCGGAGCTGCGCAACCGGCTGGTGAGAATGCATCTGCCGCTGGTGGAGCATCTGGCCCGCCGGTTCCGCAACCGCGGCGAGCCGCTGGACGATCTGACCCAGGTGGCCACGATCGGGCTGATCAAGTCGGTGGACCGGTTCGACCCGGACCGGGGTGTCGAGTTCTCGACGTACGCCACTCCGACGGTCGTCGGCGAGATCAAGCGCCACTTCCGCGACAAGGGCTGGGCGGTGCGGGTGCCGCGCCGTCTCCAGGAGCTGCGGCTGTCGCTGACCAAGGCAACCGCCGAACTCTCCCAGCAGCACGGCCGCTCCCCGACGGTGCACGAGCTGGCGGAGCGGCTGGGCATCTCCGAGGAGGAGGTCCTGGAGGGGCTGGAATCGGCCAATGCCTACAGCACCCTGTCGCTGGACGTTCCGGACACCGACGACGAATCGCCGGCGGTCGCGGACACGCTGGGGTCCGAGGACGAGGCGCTGGAGGGCGTCGAGTACCGGGAGTCGCTCAAGCCGCTGCTGGAGGATCTGCCGCCGCGCGAGAAGCGGATTCTGCTGCTGCGCTTCTTCGGCAACATGACGCAGTCCCAGATCGCGCAGGAGGTCGGCATCTCCCAGATGCACGTCTCGCGGCTGCTGGCCCGCACGCTGGCGCAGTTGCGCGAGCGGCTGCTCGTCGAGGAGTGAGCCGGGTCAGGGCGCGGGGTCAGGGTTCGGGGGTCGTACGCGGCCCCCGGATGCCCAGCTCCCGGGGTGTGGCCGGGTTGAGCAGCAGCACCAGGGCTGTCACGGCGACCGCGGCGAGGGCGATCCCGGCGGGGATCAGGGCGCCCTGTGCCCGCAGGAGCGTCCAGGCGACCGGCATCGCCATGAGCTGGGTGACGAGCGCCGGTCCCCGGCTCCAGCTCCGCCGCCGCAGCAGGCCCCGCGCGGCGATCAGGGGGATCAGGCCGAGCGCGATGAGCGTGAGCCCGCCCATCTCCGCCTGGTCGGGGCTGTCGGGCCGGCCCAGCAGCCCCATGACCAGCATGTAGAACCCGCCGACGGCGAGCGCCGCCCCTTCCAGGGCGTTGCATCCGGCCACGACGGTGATCCTGCCCGTTCTCTCCGGACCGGCCGAAGGTGACGGCGAGGGCGTGTTCTGCTGAGTGCTCACGCCCTTCAGGTTGGCATCCCGGCGCCGCGAAAGCGAAACCGGGGCATGATCACACTGTGTCACCGGCGGTGAGCCCAGGGGATCAGGACTACGGGGCGGTACCACCCGGTAGGTACTCTGGCGGGCATGCGCGCACTTCTCGTGGTCAATCCAGCAGCCACCACTACCAGTGCGCGGACCCGTGACGTACTCATTCACGCGCTCGCGAGCGAGATGAAGATCGAGGCGGTCACCACCGAGTACCGCGGGCACGCCCGGGACCTGGGACGGCGGGCCGCGGACAGCGACAACATCGATCTGGTGGTCGCCCTCGGCGGCGACGGCACCGTCAACGAAGTCGTCAACGGGCTGCTGCACAAGGGCCCGGACGTGGACAGTCTGCCGAGCCTGGCCGTGGTTCCCGGCGGTTCCACCAATGTGTTCGCCCGCGCTCTCGGACTTCCGAACGACGCCGTGGAGGCGACCGGCGCCATTCTGGACGCGCTCGCCAATCGCAGCGAACGCACGGTCGGCCTCGGCCTGGCGGCCGGCACTCCGGGCACCGAGGACGAATCCGTCCCCGGCCGCTGGTTCACCTTCTGCGCCGGACTCGGATTCGACGCGGGCGTCATCGGCCGGGTCGAACAGAAACGCGAGCGCGGCAAACGGTCAACACACGCGCTGTATGTACGTCAGGTGGTCCGGCAGTTCCTTGAGGAACCGCACAAGCGCCAGGGGCTGATCACGCTGGACGTCCCGGGCCAGGACCCGGTCACCGACCTCGCGCTGTCCATAGTCTGCAACACCGCACCCTGGACCTACCTGGGCAATCACCCCATATACGCCTCGCCGAAGGCGTCCTTCGACACCGCTCTGGATATCCTCGGACTGAAGCGCCTCTCGACCCCCGCGGTCGCCCGGTACGGCACGCAACTGCTCACGTCGAGCCCCGAAAGAGGCCCGCACGGCAAGCACGCCGTTTCACTTCACGACCTCACGGACTTCACCTTGCATTCAAAGGCTCCACTACCCTTCCAGATGGACGGCGACCATCTCGGACTGCGTACGAGCGTGACGTTCACAGGCGTACGCCGTGCACTGCGTGTGATTGTGTGAGTAGAAGGCCCCAAAGTCCTTTAACTCGAACGTTTGGGCTGCCTACCACCCCTAAGAAGTACGGCTGTGACCTAGTCGACACCGAGGAATCAAAAAAAACTTTCTTGAAGGGGTTGTATCCGCCGCCGAGGTTTGCGAATCTCTACATGGCACTCGGGACGGCCCGCTTCATCGGCCTCCCTGAGAGCCGGAACCCCTCCTCAACGCAACAGGGCCACAACCAGTTCTCCTGGGAGTCCAGCCTTCCGCCGCGAAGGGATTCGTGAAAGCGTTCACATTCACAAGCCACATGTAGTACCTAGGAGAGGTAGCAGCCATGGACTGGCGTCACAACGCCGTTTGTCGTGAGGAAGATCCCGAGCTGTTCTTCCCCATCGGCAACACCGGTCCCGCGCTGCTGCAGATCGAGGAAGCCAAGGCCGTCTGCCGTCGCTGCCCCGTCATGGAGCAGTGCCTGCAGTGGGCGCTCGAGTCCGGTCAGGACTCGGGTGTCTGGGGTGGCCTCAGCGAGGACGAGCGCCGCGCGATGAAGCGCCGCGCCGCTCGCAACCGGGCGCGTAACGCCAGCGCCTGACCGACGCCCCCGCTACGAGCCTCGGCCCGGCGGCGCGTACAGAGCGTACGCACAGCCCCGCCTTCGAGTCGCAGCGCGCAATACACCGAAGCGCAACGCAAGACGTCAAGCAGTAAACAGAGGGCCCGGACCGTTCCCACGGTCCGGGCCCTCTGCCGTGCGCGGCGGCCGCCGCGGTTACTTGACGTTACGGACCGGGATGTCCAGTTCGACCCGGGTGCCACGCCCGGGCGCCGGGACCATGCCAAACGTGCCGCCCAGCTCGCCCTCCACCAGCGTCCGCACGATCTGGAGCCCCAGGTTGCCGGCCGTGTGCGGGTCGAAGTTCTCGGGGAGTCCCCGGCCGTCGTCCTGAACGGTGATCAGAAGCCGTCCCCGGGTGGGCGATCCGCCTCGGACCGCCGACACCTCGACCGTGCCGCCCTCGGCCACGGTGAACGCGTGCTCCAGGGCGTTCTGCAGGATCTCGGTGAGCACCATCGACAGCGGAGTGGCGACCTCCGCGTCCAGGATGCCGAACCTGCCGGTGCGCCGGCACACGACCTTGCCCGGCGAGATCTCCGCCACCATCGCGAGGACCCGGTCGGCGATCTCGTCGAACTCGACCCGCTCGTCCAGATTCTGAGACAGCGTCTCATGGACGATGGCGATCGAACCGACGCGCCGTACCGCCTCGTTGAGCGCCTCGCGGCCCTGTTCCGATTCCATCCGGCGGGACTGCAGGCGCAACAGGGCGGCCACCGTCTGGAGGTTGTTCTTCACCCGGTGGTGGATCTCCCGGATGGTGGCGTCCTTGGTGATCAACTCGCGCTCGCGGCGGCGAAGTTCGGTGACATCGCGCAGCAGTACGAGCGAGCCGATGCGCACGCCTTTGGGTGAGAGCGGGATGGCCCGCAACTGGATCACGCCGCCCGCTCCCTCCACCTCGAACTCCCGGGGTGCGTATCCGCTCGCCACCTTGACCAGGGCCTCGTCCACCGGGCCGCGCGAGGGGGCGAGTTCGGCGGTGGTGGTGCCGAGGTGATGGCCCACCAGATCGGAGGCGAGCCCGAGACGGTGGTACGCGGAGAGGCCGTTGGGGCTCGCGTACTGCACGACGCCGTCCGCGTCGAGCCTGATCATCCCGTCGCCGACGCGCGGGGAGGCGTCCATGTCGACCTGCTGGCCGGGGAAGGGGAACAGCCCGGCGGCGATCATCTGGGCCAGGTCGGAGGCGGACTGGAGGTAGGTGAGCTCCAGCCGGGACGGCGTGCGCACGGTGAGCAGGTTGGTGTTGCGGGCGATGACGCCGAGGACCCGGCCCTCACGGCGTACGGGAATGGACTCCACCCGTACGGGCACCTCCTCGCGCCACTCCGGGTCGCCCTCCCGCACGATCCGGCCGTCGTCCAGGGCGGCGTCCAGCAGCGGCCTGCGGCCGCGGGGGACCATATGGCCGACCATGTCGTCCTGATAGGAGGTGGGCCCGGTGTTCGGCCGCATCTGCGCCACGGACACATAGCGGGTCCCGTCGCGGGTGGGGATCCACAGGACGAGGTCGGCGAAGGACAGGTCGGAGAGCAGTTGCCACTCCGAGACCAGCAGATGCAGCCATTCGAGGTCGGTGTCGCTCAGGGCGGTGTGCTGGCGTACGAGGTCGTTCATGGAGGGCACGTGTGCGAGCGTACCCGTGGATACGGGGAGGTTCCGAACCGATCGGCGCGCCCGTACGTGCCAGTGTGGGGGCCGTGCGTACGGCCGGGACCGGCTGGAAATGCCCCTGCCCGATGGATGGACACAGCGATTGGTCTAGTCCACAATGCTGTGAGACAGGACTTCCGCTCTCCCCGCACAGGAGAGTGGACCGAGACACCCGGCACTCTCTGCCCTGACTGCGCCGGTGTCTCCCAGTGGCCGGAGGCACCGCACACCGCCGGCCAGGTAGCTCCGGGCTGCGGTGCCGGACGGGCTGAGGGTCCCGTCCCGGCGCCGCGGCCCGCGGGTGGTCATGGAGCGGTTCCTCGAAAAGCTGCCCTGCGTTCTCAGCGGGTCTCGGTGACCTTGTGGAGGGCGCGCGGGGCGTCGGGGTCATGACCCCGGGCGATCGTCACCTCGTACGCCAGCATCTGCAGCGGCAGGATCTCCAGCAGCGGCTGCAACTCCTCCCCCACCCCGTCCGTCGGCAGCACGAAACCGGCCGACGCCGCCTCCACCTGCTCCTCCGGTCCGACCACACACAGGTCGGCGCCCCGCACCCGCAGCCGGTCGATGACCGGCCGCAGGGCCTCGCCGCCCCGGCCGTCGGTGACCACGGCGATCACCGGGGAGACGTTGTCCACCATGGCCAGCGGCCCGTGCATCAGGTCGGCCCCCGAATAGGACAGTGCGGGGATGTAGCTGGTCTCCATCAGTTTCAGGGCCGCCTCCTTGGCCGTGGGGTAGCCGTAGCCGCGCGCCGTGGTGACCATGCGCTCGGCGAAGCGGTAGCGGGAGGCGAGCACGGCGACCTCGTCCCCGCGGGCCAGGATCTCCTCGGCAAGTGCGGGCAGACCGGCCGCCGCGACCGCCCCGTCCACGCCGCGCAGGCCCTCGACGAGGAGGTAGAGCGCCAGGAGCGACGCCGTGTACGTCTTGGTGGCGGGCAGGGCCTTCTCGGGGCCCGCCATGATGTCGATGTGGTGCTCGGAGACCGCCGCGAGCGCCGAGTCCGGGTTGTTGGTGACCGCGAGGGTGATCGCCCCGGCGGACCGGGCCGCCCGGGTGGAGGTGACGAGATCGGGCGAACTGCCCGACTGGCTGACGGTGATCACGAGCACGTCCCGCAGATCGGGCTTCGCGCCGTAAGCCGTCGTGGTCGACATCGAGGTCAGGCCGCAGGGCAGGCCCAGCCGGATCTCCAGGAGGTACTTGGCGTAGAGGGCCGCGTTGTCCGAGGAGCCGCGGGCGGTGAGCAGGACGAAACGGGGCTTCCTCGCGGCGATTCCAGCGGCCACCTCGCGGATCGGGACGGTGGCGTGCTCCAGGACGTGCCGCATCATCGAGGGCTGCTCGGCCATCTCACCCGCCATGATCCCGCCCGGATTCTCAGACATGGGACACCTCTCGTCTCGGGTCCGCTCCGGGTTCCCTCCCAGCAAGTCGACCACGGCGAACCGGCCGCCCGCCAGCGGGGCGAAGCTGCCCCGGCCGGCAGGTGAACGGTCCGCCTCCGGGCTGCCCGGTTCTGCTAGATTGACCCTAGATTGGTCTATACCACATACTCCACTCTTCAGATCGGCAGGCACAGCGTGGAAGTTGTCATCGTCCCGGACGCCGCGGCAGGCGGCGAGCTCATCGCGGAGGCCATCGGCGCCCTGCTGAGCCGCAAGCCCGAGGCCCTGCTCGGCGTTGCCACCGGCTCCACTCCGCTGCCCGTCTACCGGGCGCTGGTGGCCAGGGTCCGCTCCGGCGCCGTGGACGCCTCGCGCGCCCGCGTCTGCCAGCTCGACGAGTACGTCGGGCTGCCCTGCGGCCATCCCGAGTCCTACCGCTCGGTGGTGCTGCGCGAGGTCGTCGAACCGCTCGGCCTGTCCCCCGCGTCCTTCATGGGCCCCGACGGCTCGGCCGAGGACGTCCAGGCCGCGTGCGAGGCGTACGACAGGGCGCTCGCGGAGGCCGGCGGGGTCGACCTCCAGTTGCTCGGCATAGGCACCGACGGGCACATCGGCTTCAACGAGCCGTGTTCCTCCCTCGCCTCCCGGACCCGGATCAAGACGCTGACCGAGCAGACCCGGATCGACAACGCGCGCTTCTTCGGCGACGACATCGACCAGGTGCCGCACCATGTGATCACCCAGGGCATCGGCACCATCCTGGAGTCCCGGCACGCGGTGCTGCTGGCCACCGGTGAGGGCAAGGCGGAAGCGGTGGCCCAGACGGTCGAGGGCCCCGTCGCCTCGGTGGTCCCCGCCTCCGCGCTGCAACTGCATCCGCATGCCACGGTGGTGGCCGACGAGGCGGCGGCCTCCAAGCTGAAGCTGGCGGGCTACTTCCGCGCCACGTACGCGGCGAAGCCGTCGTGGCAGGGCATTTAGCCGTTCCCGTACGGACATGTACGGGAACGCACACGCCTGAGGGGCCGGGCACCAGCGCCCGGCCCCTCACGCGTGTAGCGGCCCGCTCAGACCCGTAGGCCCGTGATGATCTCCGCCGCCGCGATGCCGCACACCCGGGCCGCGCCATGGGTGGCGATGTGCAGCGCACCCCTCGGGGCCGCTTCCGGGAGGCCCATCTCGACCACGATCGTGTCCGGGCGCGCCGCCAGCAGCGCGTCGAGCGCCCCGGTCATCCAGGGGTGCCGGTGGGCGTCCCGGACGACCGCGACGATGCGCCGCCCGCCCGCCGCCGCCAGTATCCCGGCGGCGGGCGACTCGCTCCCGCTGCCGTAGGTGTCCGTGGTGGTGCCGGGCAGCAGCCGGGTCAGTTCGGCCGCGACCCCCCACGGCGTCTCGTCGCCGACCGCGATGTTCGCCACCGGGGTGAAGGCGGCGACATACGCCGGTTCGGTCAGCGGCCGGGTGGTGCCGGTCGTCCTGACGGCACGCCGGGCCGCGACGAGCCCGATGGCGGCGGGGCCGGTCACGGTGCCGGGCGCGGTCCCCTCCTGTGCGTCCGCGCCCGGCGCCGGAACAGCCCCCCTGGCCCCCCGCGTCCAGGACGCGAGGGACCGTACCCGTGTAGCGGCGTCGGCCAGCCGCTCCCCGGGCAGTTCACCGGTGCGGACGGCCGCGACGAGCGCGTCACGCAGCCGCAGCACCGTGTCCTCGTCGGCGAGACCACCGCCGACGCAGATGGCGTCGGCGCCCGCGGCGATGGCGAGGACGGAGCCGCGCTCGATGCCGTACGTACCGGCGATGGCGTCCATCTCCATGCCGTCGGTCACGATCAGGCCCTCGTAGCCCATCTCCCCCCGCAGCAGCCCGGTGAGGATGCGCGGGCTCAGGGTGGCGGGCCGGGCGGGGTCGAGCGCGGGAAGGAGGATATGGGCGCTCATCACCGATTTCGTACCGGCCGCGATGGCCGCCAGGAAGGGCACCAGTTCACGGGCGTGCAGGGTGTCCGGGTCCACATCGATGCTCGGCAGCGCCAGATGCGAGTCGATCGCGGTGTCGCCGTGCCCGGGGAAGTGCTTGGTGCAGGCGGCGACTCCGGCGCTCTGGAGCCCTTCGACATACGCGGCGGTG
>DATCWZ010000707.1:0-3361 GCA_036566065.1 Streptomyces sp.
GCGCTGCCCGAGCAGATCTCATGCCCGGTGAAGGTGGACGTGACATCACCGAAGGTGAAGCCGTGGTCGGCGGCCCGCTTGGCGGTGGCCGCGTTGAGGTAGTCGGCCGCGCCGTTGATGGCGGCCCGTTCGGTCTCGCTCAGGCCGGCGATGCAACTGCCGTCGAGCTTGTAGAAGCGTGGGTAGCCGAGGACGACGACTTGGGCGGAGGGCGCTTTGGCGCTGATCGCCGAGTACACCGAGTCGAGCTTGCCCGGCAGCGTCGTGTCGACGTAGCTGCGGGCCGTCGCGATCCGGCTGAGGCAGGTGGACTCCGACTGGAGGACACAGGTGGTCATGACATCGGCGAAGCCCGCGTCGTTACCGCCGATGGAGATGGACACGAGGTCGGTCGAGGAGTTGAGCGGGCCGAGCTGACTGGCCGTGACATCGCCCGTACGCGCACCGGAGCACGCGGTGAAGGCGAAGGACGAGGGCGAGTTGGCGGCGGCCCACAGTGCCGGGTAGGCGCGGGTGCTTCGCTTGCAGTCGCCGCTGGCACTGTCGTAGCTGCCGGCTCCGACCCCGGAGGAGTACGAGTCGCCGAGGGCCACATAGTCGGCCGACTGCAGGGACTGATCGGCGTGTGCGACACCCGTTCCCGTGAGAGCGAGTAACGCACCGAGGAGAAGAGAGGAAGAGAACGTCACGATCCGGGACATTTTCATGGAACCTCCTTGGGCAGGATCTCTGCCTACTCCGTGGTAGCAGCCACAGTCCCCATTCCGGAAGTGTCCATGCCAAGAACGTTCGACAAGCGCCACCCGATGTCACGCTGAGCGTGCGTCAGCCGGGAATCCGGAATTCCGCCGCACTCTACAACAAAGCCGCTCAGGTGGATCATCTGGCATGACGGCGATCAGCTCGGACAAATGTGCCAGGCGGAACGGGCGCACTTCCAGCACACCCCCCGGTCCCGCTTCACCTCTACGCGCCCGTTTCGCGCTTCCGTGCCTCTTCGCAACCCGGCCGCCGCACAATCCGCCCGGCTGCCGGGCCCGGAGCAGGCATCCCGGCTGATCGTCCCGGCCGCGGGACGCCCGCCGCCGGCGTTCCGGCCGCGCAGGTCCTTCCGTACGGGACAGCAGGTCAGCGCGCGATAACGCCCTGATCATTTCCGTATGCACGCTGATCGTTCTCCGGCCGGCGCGGCCCCCGGGAACGGTAAAGCAGCGCAGGAATAGGAAGTCGCAATTCCGCACGCCTGCACGGCAGTCGGGTCAAAGAGGAGGAAAGGCGAGACCCCATGCAGGTCTTGCCATACGGTCCCAATCGTCAATACCGTCGTACATCCACCCGCAATGGTCCATCACGCAAGGCGGCGCAGGGGAGGGCTCGACGCCGCGGTGGATTCGGAGCGGGACCGCACCAAGGGGGGTGCCACCCGGCGGTCGTGCTCGTCCTGAGCCGGTCGCCGTGCGGCCAGTCGTACCGGCTGATCCAGCCGGCTCATCCAGCCGAACGGCAGTGCCATGCCGTCATGGCCGGGTGAGATCCCCCCTTTCGAACCGGACCAGTATCCGGACAGCCCGGGGGTGGGCTGTCCACCGGACGAGAGGGAAGAAAACTCATGAGCTCAGTCCTGCGCCCGAACAGACCCGTAACCTCCGAGGTCACATTCGGTCGAATAGCGAGCGCTTATCGACCCATCTCTTCACATCTCGCGATCGCGCCACCGGTAAGCGTCGTGATTCCCGCCATGAACGAGGCGGCGAATCTTCCGTATGTGTTCAACTCCCTGCCCGACTGGATTCACGAAGTCGTGCTGGTCGACGGGAATTCCACCGACGGCACGGTGCGCGTCGCCCGTGAACTGCGGCCGGACGTCGTGGTCGTCGAGCAGCGCGGCAAGGGCAAGGGCGATGCCCTGATCAGCGGTTTCGCGGCCTGCACGGGCGACATCATCGTGATGGTCGACGCGGACGGCTCGGCCGACGGCGAGGAGATCGTCAGCTATGTGTCGGCGCTGGTCGGCGGGGCCGACTTCGCCAAGGGATCGCGCTTCGCCAACGGGGGCGGCACGGACGACATGACGCCGGTCCGCAGGCTCGGCAACTGGGTGCTGTGTGCCGTGGTCAACCGCAAGTTCGGGGCCCGCTACACCGACCTCTGCTACGGATACAACGCGTTCTGGAGGCACTGCCTGGACAAGATCACCCTGGACTGCACCGGCTTCGAGATCGAGACCCTGATGAACATTCGGGTCGTCCAGGCCGGGCTCCGGGTCCAGGAAGTGCCGAGCCATGAGTACAACCGGATCCACGGCGTCAGCAATCTGAGCGCCGTACGGGACGGTCTCCGGGTGCTCAAGGTGATCCTCCGGGAGAAGCGGGTCCGCCGGGCCGGTCGCCGCCCGGCTTCCCTGCCAGAGCCCCTGGCCATCGGGCGGGGAGAGGCGTCTTGAGTCCCCGTGTCTCAAGTCCACGCGGCCACTCCGTGGTCATCTGCGTGTATACCGAGGACCGCTGGGACGACATCCTGGCGGCCGTCGACTCGGTGCGCGCCCAGTCGCTGCCGGCCGGGGAGACCCTGCTGGTGGTGGACCACAACCCGGCGCTGCTCGAACGGCTGGCCGAGGAGTACGCGGAGCGGGCGGAGGTGCGGGTGCTCGCGAACGCGGGCCCCCGCGGCCTGTCGGCCGGCCGCAACACCGGCATCGCCGCGGCGCTGGGCGAGATCGTCGCCTTCCTCGACGACGACGCCGTGGCCGAACGGGACTGGCTGCGCCGCCTCGACGAGGGATACGACGATCCGCGGGTGATGGCCGTCGGCGGACGGACCGAGCCGGCCTGGGCGTCGGGCCGCAGACCGCCCTGGTTCCCGGAGGAGTTCGACTGGGTCGTCGGATGTACGTACAGGGGGCTGCCACCCGGCACGGTCCGGGTCCGGAACGTCCTCGGCGGCAACGCCTCGTTCCGGCGTACGGCGTTCGACGCGGCGGGCGGCTTCGCCACCGGCATCGGCAGGGACGGCGACAGGCGCCCGCTGGGCGGCGAGGAGACCGAGCTGTGCATCCGGCTCACCAGGGCACTCCCCCACGCGGTGCTGCTGATCGACGACCGCGCCGTGATCCACCACAAGGTCCCGGCGGCCCGGGAGCGGTTCGGCTACTTCCGCACCAGGGCGTACGCCGAGGGGCTGTCCAAGGCCCTGGTGGCCCGGAGTGTCGGCCCGGGAAAGGGACTCGAGTCGGAGCGCCGCTACACCACCCGGGTGCTTCCGGCCGGGGTGGTACGGGGCGTACGGGACGCGCTGCTCGGCCGGGCCGGAGGGGCCGGGCGGGCAGGCGCGATCGTGACGGGGGTGCTGGCGGCGGCGGGCG
>DATCWZ010000566.1:0-3129 GCA_036566065.1 Streptomyces sp.
GCCGGATACGCGTCGGTCTCCGCGGTCCTCGCCGAGACGGTGGACGCCGGACGGACCGTGGAGGCTCACCGGCTGGCGGCCCGGAGGGTGGCCCTGTCGGACCTGCGGATCACGCAGTGGACGGCCTGGGAGCGGTACACGCTGTTCCTGCGCACGGTGCTCTTCCCCGTCGTCAACGCCACGTATGTGACGATCCTCGGCGCGGTGCTGATGTTCGGCGGCTGGTTCGTGATGGAGGGCTGGCTCACCGTCGGACAGCTCACGACGGGGGCGCTGCTGGCCCAGATGATGGTCGATCCGATCGGCCTGATCCTGCGCTGGTACGACGAGTTGCAGGTTTCCCAGGTGTCGCTGGCGAGGCTCGTCGGCGTACGGGAGATCGAGCCCGACACGGGTGACGAGCGGGTCGGCCCGGACGGCCGCCGGGTGCGTGCCGACGACGTTCACTTCGGGTACCGGCCGGGGGTTGACGTCCTGCACCGGGTGACGCTGGATGTCGCTCCGGGCACGCGGGTGGCGCTGGTGGGTCCCTCCGGCGCGGGCAAGTCGACCCTGGGGCGGCTGCTGGCCGGGATCTACGCGCCGCGGACCGGTGAAGTCACTCTGGGCGGGGCGGAGTTGTCGCGAATGACGGCGGAGCGGGTACGTACCCATGTGGCACTGGTCAACCAGGAGCACCATGTGTTCGTCGGTTCGCTGCGCGACAATCTGCTGCTGGCCCGCGCCGGGGCGGACGATGCCGAGCTGTGGGCGTCCCTCGCGGCGGTCGACGCGCACGGCTGGGCCGGGGCGCTGGGCGACGGCCTGGACACCGAAGTCGGTTCGGGCGGCCTCGCGCTGACGCCTGCTCAGGCGCAGCAGATCGCGCTCGCCCGGCTGGTGCTGGCGGATCCGCACACGCTGGTGCTGGACGAGGCGACCTCGCTGCTCGACCCGCAGGCGGCCCGGCACCTGGAGCGTTCGCTGGCGCGAGTGCTGGACGGCCGTACGGTCGTGGCGATCGCGCACCGGCTGCACACGGCGCATGACGCGGATGTGATCGCGGTCGTCGAGAACGGCCGGATCAGCGAACTGGGCAGCCACGACGACCTGGTGGCGGCGGACGGCGCGTACGCGGCGCTCTGGCGGTCCTGGCACGGGTGAGCGGACCGGCGCGGTGTGCGTAACCCTGCCTGTTCCAACAAGTGCCCGTTCTATGAGGTGATGGATGCCCGGAACCGGTAGCGGTCGCCGCGGTAGATGGCCAGGGTGAGTTCGAGCGGGCGGCCGTCCTGGTTGAACGCGAGCTGATGGGCGAGAAGCACCGGCGTGGCGTCGGTGATCTCCAGGAGCTCGCGTTCCTCGGCGTCCGGCTGCCTGGCCTCCACCGAATAGTCCGCGACCTGGGGCAGTTGAGGGGGCTGGGCGCCACGCAGCGTCCCGAACAGTGACGCCGTCGTGAAGTCCGTCTCGGCCAGGGCGGGACACAGGGCCAGCGGCAGCCGGTTGTGCTCCAGCACGACCACCTGCTCCTCAAGAAAACGCAGCCGCCGCATCTCGAACAGGGTGGCGCCGGGGCCCATGCGCAGCGCCTCCGCCTCGCCGACGGTCGCGGGCCTGACCACGGACTCCAGCACGCGGCTGCGGGTGGTCAGGCCGTGCTTGGCCGCGTAGTCGGCGAATCCCTCGACGGTGTGCCCGTCGCCGCCGCCGGAGTCCTCCGTGCCGTCGCCGGGGACCACGGGCCCGGCCGGACGGGCGACGAACCAGCCACGGGCCGCGGCCGATTCGACCATGCCCCGGTCGGCCAGTTCGGTGAGGGCCGCACGCATGGTGACGCGCGAGACCCCGTACCGCGCGGCCAGGGTCCGCTCCGAGGGCAGCCGGTCCCCTGCCCTCGCGCCGTCGGCCGACGCGTCGTCCCACAGGCGGGCCGCGACCTGGGCGTACAGCGGTAGAGCGTCGGCCGCCAGCAGGCCGCGCGGAAAGGTGGACGGCGATTCCGAAGGAGGCATACCAGAAGCATACCAGATGAGGACCATTGACGGCCACGAATGGGACCAGTACCGTTCCGCTCCACAACCGGTACGGCCGCTTCCGGCGTCGAGACCCGGCCACCGAACCACGAGGAGTGTCTGTGTCCGACCTTTCCACCAGCCCCGCGGTCGACGACGGAGCGGCCCACACCGCCCGCGAGATCGCCCAGCAGCCCGCCCTGTGGCGGGAGGTGGGCCGGCTCGTCGCGGCATCCCGTGCCTCTCTGGACGCGTTCCTGAATCCGCTGACGGCGGGCGGCAATCTGCGGGTGGTGCTCACGGGCGCCGGGACTTCCGCGTACGCCGGACAGGTGCTCAGGTCCGCGCTGGGCCGCCGCCTGGGGCTGCGCGTCGACGCGGTACCCACCACGGACCTCGTCGCCGACCCCCGCGGCTGCCTCGCCGAGGACCTGCCCACTCTGCTGGTGTCCTTCGCCCGGTCCGGCGACAGCCCGGAGAGCGTGGCCGCCACCGAACTGGCCGGCCAGGTGCTCTCCGAGGTGCACCACCTCGTGATCACCTGCAACCCGGAGGGCGCCCTGGCCCGGAACCACACGGACCGGCCCACCTCGTACGTACTGCTGATGCCGGAAGCGTCGAACGACCAGGGCTTCGCCATGACGTCGAGCTTCACCTGCATGACCCTCGCCGCGTTGCTCGCACTGGGCGGCGATGCCTATGACGGACTCCCCGACCGCCTGGCCCGCGCGGCCGAGGAGATCATCGGGGACGACGGCGCCGCCGCCGTCGCAGCTCTGGTCGCCCGCGCCCCCGAGCGCATCGTCTACCTGGGGAGCGGGGCGCTTCGGGGCCTCGCCGAGGAGTCGGCGCTGAAGGTGCTCGAACTCACCGGCGGCAGGGTCATGGCCTGCGCCGAGTCCTCGCTGGGCTTCCGGCACGGGCCGAAGTCGGTCGTCAACGGGCGGACTGCGGTGGTCGTGTACGTATCGAACGACCCGTACACGCGTCAGTACGACCAGGACATGCTCGCGGAGCTGCGCGGCAATCTCCCCGAGGGCAGCGTCGTCACGGTCACCGCGGACCCCGCGGGCGGTGACGCCACCACCACCTGGCCGCTGCCAGGCCTCGGCGACATCGAGGACGTGGCGCTGGC
>DATCWZ010000231.1:0-11992 GCA_036566065.1 Streptomyces sp.
GAGGAGTGGGGAGCCGGGTCCGCCGGTGGGCCTGGGGGCCAGCCGTCGCAGTTGCCTCCGCTGCTCTGCCACGGCACCGGTGACGCGGTCACCGTCCCCCCGCTGGTCTGCGGTTCCTCGTCCGGCGGCCCCCGCTGGCTGGTGGCCCCCGACACCCGTAATCCCTGGCTGCCGGGCCCCGAGGTGCTGCTCTGGGCGTGCGTCCGGGCGGGCAGGTCGGCGGCACCGTCCACCACCGGGAATTCGATTTTTCCTCCCGCCGATCCGGATGCTAGTGTCTACGACGTCAGCACGCGCCGTTAGCTCAGTTGGTTAGAGCAGCTGACTCTTAATCAGCGGGTCCGGGGTTCGAGTCCCTGACGGCGCACAGACGGAAGAGGCCCTCTCGCTCAGGCGAGGGGGCCTTTTCGATGCCCCGTGCACCAGGTCGTTACCTCAGACCCGGTGTGATCCGGACCGTCCAGGACCCCGACGGCGTCCGGTCCGCGACCTCGATCCGGATGTGCTCGCCCGGCACGGTGTAGCGCTCGCCCTCCCGCAGCGGGGCGTCCGCGAGCGGCGGATAGACGGACCGGTCCCAGCAGGCGTCGGAGTCAGGGTGGGTGTCCAGGACCTCGACGGGACCGCCGCCCGAGGGTGTCAAGGTGCGGATGCGGTAGATCAGGACGCCCTCGGTACAGGTGGCCGCGTCGTTGCCGGCGGCGCTGCGGGCCTCGACAGCCAGCGCGCTGTCCTCGCCGGTCCTGAGCACCGCGAGCCGGGTCCCGGCGGATCCGCCGGGCTCGGGGGCGTCCAGGGGATCGAGGGTCAGGTCCACCGGGCCTCGTACGCATACCACCTGGGCGTTGTCGAGCCAGCCGAGCTTCCACTTGTGCCAGCCGAACAGGTCGGGCGACAGTCCGAACTGGCTGCCCATGACGTCCCAGTCCCCAACATACGTGTCCCAGTCGCCCTTGCCGTCGTGGGGCCGGTGGTACAGATCGGCCAGGTCGAAGACATGCCCCGTCTCGTGCGCGAGGACGTTGCGGTCCGGCGGGTGCTGCTCGAACAGGGTGACGACGCGCTTGATGTCCGTACCGTCGGCGCGCAGCGGCCGGCTGAGGTTGACGACCTTGGTGGCGTCGGAGTCGACGCCCGGCGCGTCCGGGTCGGCGACCAGATAGACGATGTCGTACGCGGAGAAGTCGACCTGCGGGTCGGCGGTCTTGACCGCGTCGCGCAGATAGGCGGTGCGCCGCTTCGGGTCCCAGTCGCGCTGTATGCCGTACGAGGTGGACGGGTGCGGCATCCGGATCCAGTGCCGTAACGGGTGCGAGGTCAGGGTGAACTTCCCGTACGAGGCGCGCTGGAAGAAGCGGCTGGTCGAGGGGAAGTAGTCGGCGGCGAGCACCGCCGGGGTCAGGACGGGCTGAGCGTCGGGGAACGACAGGAAGACCATGACCGCGTCGAGGTGGTGGTCGGGGCGCGGATAGGCCGGGTTCCAGGTGTCCAGGCCCAGCGAGTGATGGGCCGTGGTCCTGGGCAGGGCGCACGGTTCCGGGTCGCCCTGGGCCGCCACCGCGGGGCCCGCCACGAGCGAGGTGGCCACGAGCGCCATGAGGGAGGTCAGGGCGGCCGCCGTACCGCGCAGGCTCGGCACCCGCACTCCCCCGGGTCCGTGCTGACGCGGCACATCTACCTCCGGGTGGTGAATGCGGTATCCCTCACCAACCCTCAGCGGATTCGCTGCCGTACGCCTTGTTGTGCTGCCCCACACGGGTCAGCAAAGCCGCCACACGTGTCTCACCCACCCCACGCCGTCCTCACGGACAGTCACAATCAGTCATTCCGCTGGTCCGACTTGACGGAACCGCTCAGAAACGATCACTCACGGGCAAATCGGGTCCGGCTCCGGAGGTGCCGCCACCGGTGTACGGACGGTCCGCAACGGCCGGGGCGCTGGAACGGCCGACGCGCAACCCTCTATGCTTCACCACGTTTTCCAGCGTGGTTTCCGCCTCCGGCAACGGCTTCGCGCCCGGCGGCCTGTCCCGGCCACACCTGTTCACGACGATCAGCACAGCGGGAGCGAGCGGTGAGCGGAACCTCCGAAGGGCCGATGGCCCCGGC
Organism: Streptomyces sp.; assembly: GCA_036566065.1. Classification (GTDB taxonomy): domain Bacteria; phylum Actinomycetota; class Actinomycetes; order Streptomycetales; family Streptomycetaceae; genus Streptomyces. Next base: position 2,110 of record DATCWZ010000231.1, read on the forward strand.
GGGCACGGCCCCCGGCACCGAGCGACCTGCGGTCACGGAACGTGAGGAGCCGGGGCCCCCGGGGACAGGGCCCGGGGAGCCGGGTCCCGGGGACTACCGGGCGGCGTTTCTGATGGCGGCCCAGGCGATGGCCTTCGTCGATCCCGGCGGCGTGATCGTCCGCGCGAACGACGCGATGGGACCGCTGCTCGGCGCCGACCCGGCCGCCCTGGCCGGGCAGCGGGCATCCGATCTGCTGGGCCTCACCCCCGACCACCGGACCTGGCACGCCTACCGCGAGGTGCTGGAGGGGCGGCGTGCCGTGTTCCGCTGCACGCACGGGCTCAAGCACCCCGACGGCCGCTCGCTGTGGGCGGAGATCACCGCCGTACCGCTGTCCGCCGCCACCGTCGCGTCCGGCGTGCTGCTGAGCGTCGCGGACATCAGCGGCCGGCGCGAGCTCCAGCAGCGGCTGCGTCACGTACAGACGCATGACCCTGTGACCGGGCTCCCCAACCGGGCGCTGTTCTTCGAGCGGCTCTCAGCCGCGCTGGAACCGCCGCGCGGCCGGATCGGGCTCTGCTACCTGGACCTGGACGGCTTCAAGGCGGTCAACGACACCCTGGGCCACCGCACCGGCGATCTGCTGCTGGCCGCCGTCGCCGACCGGCTCACGGGCTGCGCGGACGCGGACGGTTCCCATCGGGGCGGCAGCCCTCTGGTGGCGCGGCTGGGCGGCGACGAGTTCGCGATCCTGGTCGAGGACTCGGCGGGCACGCACCAGCTCACGGAGCTGGCCCGCTCGGTGCTCGCCGCCCTCCAGCAGCCCTTCGACCTGGCCGGTCAGCGGCTCTCCGTATCGGCGTCGATCGGAGTGGTGGAGCGCGCCTCGGCCGGGACGTCGGCGACCGCCCTGATGCAGGCCGCGGACACCACGCTGTACTGGGCGAAGGCGGACGGCAAGGCCCGCTGGACCCTCTTCGACCCGGAGCGCAACGCGCACCGGATGACCCGGCAGGCACTGTCCTGCATGCTCAGGCCCGCCATCGAACGCGGCGAGTTCACCCTGGAGTACCAGCCGCTGGTCGGCATGGCCGACGAGATCGTCAGGGGCGTGGAAGCGCTGGTCCGGTGGAACCATCCGCGGTTCGGCACGCTGGCGCCGAATCGGTTCGTCTCGATCGCCGAGGAGGACGGCTCGATCATCCAGCTCGGCCGCTGGATCCTGCGTACGGCGTGCCGCCAGGCCCGCGACTGGCAGCGGGAGCACCCCGGCGAACCGCCGCTGTTCATCAGCGTCAATGTCGCCGTACGCCAGGTCTGGGACTCCGACCTGGTCGCCGATGTGGCGGACATCCTGGCCGAGACGGGCCTGGCCCCGGGGCTGCTGCAACTGGAACTGACCGAGTCCGCGGTGATGGGCTCGGCGGGGCGCCCGCTGCGGGCGCTCCAGGAGCTGAGCGACATGGGCGTGCGCATCGCCATCGACGACTTCGGCACGGGCTATTCGAACCTGGCGTATCTGAGCCGGCTCCCCGTCTCCGTACTGAAGCTGGACGGCTCGTTCGTGCGCGGCTTCCGTTACGAGGACGGGGCGCACCCGCGACCCGCCGACGAGACGATCGTCGAGGCCATGGTGCAACTGGCCCACCGGCTCGGCCTGACCGTCACCGCGGAGTGCGTGGAGACGTCGGGGCAGGCCGAGCGGCTGCGGCGGATCGGCTGCGACACGGGCCAGGGCTGGCTGTACTCGCGCGCGGTGGCGCCGGAGCGGATCGGGGAGCTGATCAGCCCCAAGCCGCAGGAGAGCTGACCTGGTCAGCCGGCCGTCGGCAGCCCGTACGCGTCCGCTATCAGCTCGTACGAACGCAGCCGCGCCTCGCCGCCGTGGGCGTTGGTCGTGATCATCAGCTCATCGGCCCCGGTGCGCTTGGCGAGGTCGTCGAGGCCGGTGCGCACCTCGTCGGCGGTGCCGTGGATGACGTTGGAGAGCCAGTTGTCGACGAACTCGCGCTCCATGGGGCTGAAGTCGTACGCCTCCGCCGCCTCCGGGCTCGGGATCAGCCCCGGGTGGCCGGTGCGCAGCCGCACCATGGACAGGGCGCCGGTCAGTACCTGGCGGCGGGCCTCGGACTCCTCGTCGGCGGCCAGCGCCGAGACGCCGATCACGGCGTACGGGGCGTCCAGCGCGGCGGACGGCTTGAACGCCTTGCGGTACAGGTCGAGCGCGGGCAGGGTGTTCTGCGCCGAGAAGTGGTGGGCGAAGGCGAACGGCAGCCCCAGCATCCCGGCCAGTTGGGCGCTGAAGCCGGAGGAGCCCAGCAGCCAGACCGGCGGCCGGGCCGTCGACTGGACGCCGCCGGGCGCGGTGCCCTGGACGGGCCCGGGCACGGCGTGGATCCGGGCGTACGGATGGCTGTCGGGGAAGTCGTCGTCCAGGAACCGAACCAGCTCGGCAAGCTGCTGCGGGAAGTCGTCGGCCCCCTCGCCAATGTGCTGGACGCGCCGCAGCGCGGCGGCGGTCGCGCCGTCCGTGCCGGGGGCGCGGCCGAGGCCCAGGTCGATACGGCCGGGGGCCATGGCCTCCAGGGTGCCGAACTGTTCGGCGATTACCAGCGGGGCGTGGTTGGGCAGCATCACACCGCCCGAGCCCAGCCTGATGCGCTCGGTGCGGGCGGCCAGATGGGCCAGGATCACGGCCGGGGACGAGGAGGCCACGCCCGGCATGGAGTGGTGTTCGGCGACCCAGAAGCGGTGGAAGCCGCGGCGTTCGGTGAGCCGGGCGATCTCGATGCTGGTGTGCAGCGCCTGGGTCGCCGTACGGCCCTGTCCCACGGTCACCAGGTCGAGCACCGACAGCGGCACGGAGGCCGTTCCACCCGCCGTGCCGCGAATCTGGTCGCCTCGGATCTTCTCCACGTCTCGGCCTCTTCCGGTGATGCGTGTCGCGTGATGCGTGCGTGGGATACGTGTATGCACCCACAGCTCACCAACAGGAGGCCGACACCGTTTATTTCGTACGCGAGCCGTGCAGCCCGCCTATTCGCGCACCTCGATCCCCCGCCGGTCGGGGCTGCCCCTCGGGGGTTCCCGGGTGGAGAAGAGCGTGCCGAGTTCGGGCGCCCAGACCCGGCGGTCCGCCAGCCGCAGCCCCTCCCAGACCGTCACCTGGTTCGCGGTGAGGACGGGCTTGCCCAGCGCCTTCTCCAGTTGGGGGAGGTACGCGGCGGTGTGCAGCGCGGTGTCCGGGATGAGCACCACCTGCGCGTCGGGGTGGTCCCCCGCGGTGGCCAGCTCCTTCACCTCGTCCAGTCCCAGGGCCGCCGACTCGGCGGCGGTGGCGATCCCGCCGCCCCGGGTGGCGACCACCTCGATGCCCGCCGATTCCAGGAACGCGGTGAAGAGCCGGGCGATGTCGTCCGGGTAGGTCGCCGCGACGGCGACCCGTCGCACCTCCAGTTCGCGTACGGCGTGGGCGAAGGCGAACGACGTGCTGGAAGCGGGCAGGCCCGCGGCCCTGGCCAGGGTCGCGATCTGCTCACGGGCCCCGCCCCGGCCGTATACGAAGCTCGCACCGGTGCAGGCCCAGACCAGCGACTCGGCGCCCGCGAGCCGCAGCTCCTCCACCCCGGCGACGAGGCGGTCGGTGGCCCCCCGCTCGCGCAGGGCCTCGGCGTCATGGGCGTCGGTGCCGGTGTCCGTGTGGAACATGGGCAGTCTGATGTCGCTGTCGATCATGACCTCGATCCGCGGGAAGTCGTCCTCCGCGGCATGGCCCGGGTAGAGAAGTCCTACGGTCGTCATGTCCGCCCTTCCTGTGCGTCGTCCGCTCCGACCGCTTCTCGCGACATACGCCTCTGTTGACGACGCTAGGGCCGGGTGCGAGTCTGGTCAATCGGTACATCCCTGACGTTAGGGAGCGATTCCGCCGCGATGGCACTGCCCGTCCTCCTCGTCCTCGACGCCGATCCGTCCCCCCGCCTCGGCCGGCTGACCGGGCGGGTCACCGTCCGGTACGCGGACGAGGCCACGCTGGCCGACCGGCTCCCCAGCGCGGATGTGCTGCTGGTCTGGGACTTCGCCTCGGACGCGGTACGGAAGGCATGGCCGGGGGACGGGCCGAGGCCGCGCTGGGTGCATACGGCGAGCGCGGGCGTGGACCGGCTGCTCTGCCCCGAGCTGGCGGAGTCCGACACGGTGGTCACCAACGCGCGCGGCATCTTCGAACTGCCGATCGCCGAATATGTGGCGGGGCTGGTGCTCGCCTTCGCGAAGGACCTCCCCGCCACCCTGGAGCTCCAGCGTCAGCGGCACTGGCGCCACCGGGAGACGGCGCGGGTCGCGGGGAGCCGCGCGGTCGTCATCGGCGCCGGGCCCATCGGCCGGGAGATCACCCGGCTGCTGCACGGCCTGGGCATCCAGGTGGCGCTCGTGGCGCGCACCGCCCGGCGCACCATTCACGGCATCGGGGACCTGGACCGTCTGGCGGCCGGTGCCGACTGGGTGATCTGCGCGGCGCCGCTGACGGAGTCGACACGCGGGATGTTCGACGCGCGGTTCTTCGGCCTGATGCAGCCGTCGGCCCGGTTCATCAACGTGGGACGCGGACCGATGGTCGTCGAGGAGGACCTGGTCACCGCACTGCGCAACCGGTGGATCGCCGGGGCGGCACTCGATGTGTTCCAGCATGAGCCGCTGGGGCCGCACAGCCCGCTGTGGGACGTGCCTGGCCTGGTCGTCTCCCCGCACATGAGCGGCGACGCGGCCGGCTGGCGGGACCGGCTCGGCGAGCAGTTCGTCGCGATGTACGAACGCTGGGCGGCCGGGCTGCCACTGCCGAACGTGGTCGACAAGCAACGCGGCTACGTGCCCTCGGAAAGCTGAACGACACGTTCCGCTCACCCTCCGTCGCTCTGCGCCCGCCACGGGACACGACGAGGTCACTTTCCGGCCACCGTTCGGTCACATGCCGCCGCCTTCCCGCTTAGACGTACGGGACGGGGCAGACGGCCAGCCTGTCCGGACCGTTCGAGCACCCAGGAGATTACGACCCATGGCTGACTTCCCGAACCTTTCCCGCCGGGGCTTCCTCAGCCGGTCGGCGGCCATGGGCGGACTCCTCGTCGTCCCCGGCCTCCTCGCCGCGTGCAGCAAGACGGACGCGGGCGCCACGGACGGCAAAGGCGCCCTCGACAAGCTCCGCAAGCAGGGATTCGTCCGGGTCGCGTACGCCAATGAGGCACCGTACGGCTATATGGAGGGCAAGCAGCTCAAGGGCGAGGCGCCCACCCTGCACCGGGAGATCTTCCGGGCGCTCGGCGTGGCCGAGCTCAGGCCCACCCTCTCCGAGTGGGACGGCCTGATCCCCGGATTGCAGGCAGGGAAGTACGACGTGGTCAGCGCGGGCATGGCGATCACCCCCGAGCGGTGCGCCAACGCCATCTTCTCCGAGCCCGAGTTCATCTCGCCCACCGCGATGATGGTGAAGAAGGGCAACCCGGGAAAGCTCACCGATCTGGCGTCCGCGAAGGCCGCCGGGATCACCGTCGGCGTGATGTCGGGCGCGGTCGAGGGCTCGTACGCCAAGGGCGCGGGCATCCCCGAGGACAAAATCAGGACGGTGCAGAAGCCGCAGGACGGTGCGGACGCCGTCAAGGGCGGCCGGATCGGCGCGTTCCTGCTCACCGGCATCTCGCTGCGCTGGCTCGCCAGAACCAACACCGGGACCGAGGTCACCGACGCGTTCGTACCGGAGGTGGACGGCAAGAAGCAGTTCTCCCCGGGCGGCGCCGTCTTCCGTAAGGGCAACGAGGATCTGCGGGACTCCTTCAACCGCGAGCTCAAGAAGATCGTCTCGGACAGGTCGCGCTATGTGAGCCTGCTCAAGGAGTACGGATTCGGGGCCACGGAGATCCCGCCGACGACGCTGAAGACCGCTGAACTCTGCAAGGGCTGACGGGGGCGGGACCCACACCCTATGAATGCCTTTTTCTCCATGCTCATGGACGAGCTGCCCCAGGTCGTGGACGGCCTGCGGGTGACGCTTGAGGCCACCGTGCTCGGCTCGGCGCTGGCCCTGGCCCTGTCGTTCGCCCTCGGTCTGATGGCGGGCAGCAGGCTGCTGGTGGTGCGCGGGGTCTCCCGGACGGTCGTCGAGTTCTTCCGCGGCACCTCGCTGTACGTCCAGTTGTTCTGGTTCTACTACGCGATGCCGCAGCTCACCGGCTACGAGCTGACACCGCTGTTCTGCGGCATCGTCGCCTTCGGCCTGAATTTCGGGGCGTACGGCTCCGAGGTCGTGCGCGGCGCGGTCAACTCGGTGCCGCGCGGCCAGTACGAGGCGGCCGTGGCGCTGAACATGACGCCGCTGCACCGGATGCGGAAGGTGATCCTCCCGCAGGCATGGGTGCAGATGATCCCGCCGTTCAGCAATCTGCTGATCCAGTTGCTCAAGGCGACTCCGCTGCTGTGGCTGATCACAGCGGCCGATCTGATGACCGTGATCCAGATGATCCGTGACCGTACGGGCGAGACCCTCACCGCCTATCTGACCCTGCTGGCCGCGTACTTCGTCATCGCCTACGCGCTGACGCTGCTGATGAATCTGCTGGAGCGGCACGCCAAGCGGCGGCTCGGCCTGCGTCCGCGTGCCGGCAGCCTGCTGAAGTCGCGCAGCGCGGAACCCGTCACGACGGCCGGAGGTGCCCGGTGAACCAGGGATTCGACTGGGACGCCGCCGCTGACGTACTGCCCCTGCTGCTCGACGGGTTCCGGGTCACGCTGCTGGCCACCGTGCTCGGCACGGCGGTGGCGGCGGTGCTCGGCCTGGTCATCGCGATCGCCGGGCGGGCGCCGTCGAGGTTCGTGACGGTGCCCGTGAAGGCGGTGACGGAGTTCATCCGCTCCACCCCGCTGCTGGTCCAACTGGTCGGCGCGGCAGCCGTTTTCACCACGGTGGAGCCGCTGACCATCGGCATCGTGGTGCTGGGCGTCCATTACGCCGCGTACACCTCGGAGGTGTACCGGGCCGGGATCGACGGCGTGCCGCGCGGGCAGTGGGAGGCGTGCCGTGCGCTCTCGCTGCCGCCCCGGCGGATCTGGCAGGCGGTGATCCTGCCGCAGGCGGTACGCAATGTGCTGCCGGCCCTCGGCAACTACGCGATCTCGATGTTCAAGGAGACCCCGTTCCTCGCCGTGATCATGGTGACAGAGATGGTCTTCGAGGCCCGAGCGTACGGGGCCGACCACTTCGCGTACACCGAGGCTTTCACGCTCGCGGGACTGGTCTTCCTGGTCGCGAGCTACCCCACATCGCTGCTGATGAGAAAGCTGGAGAAGCGCCTTGGCCACTGACCCCACCACCCTGAGGAAGCCCGTCCCTGTCGGCGTGGGCGGCGGTGAGCCGCTGGTCCGCTTCGACAAGGTCGTCAAGCGGTACGGCGGTCATGTCGTCCTGGACGAACTGGACTTCACCGTACGGCGCGGTGAACACGTCACCCTGATCGGGCCGAGCGGCTCCGGCAAGACGACCATCCTGCGGCTGCTGATGACCCTGGAGAAGGTCACCGGCGGGGTGATCTGGGTGGACGGTGAGCCCATGTCGCATGTCCGGGCCCCGGACGGCTCGCTGAGACCGGCCGGGGAGAAGCGGCTGCGCGAGTCCCGGAAGAAGATCGGGATGGTCTTCCAGCAGTTCAACCTCTTCCCGAACATGCGGGTCCTGCAGAACATCACCGAGGCGCCGGTCAGCGTCCTGGGCATGAGCCGCGAGGAGGCGGAGAGCCGCGCCCGTGAGCTGCTCGACCTGGTCGGGCTCGCCGGGAAGATCGACGCGCATCCCTCCCAGCTCTCCGGCGGCCAGCAGCAGCGGGTGGCCATCGCGCGGGCGCTGGCGATGCGGCCGGAGATCCTGCTGCTGGACGAGGTGACGTCCGCGCTCGACCCGGAGCTGGTGGCGGGCGTGCTGGAGCTGCTCACCGATATCGCCAGAAACACCGACATCACCATGCTCTGCGTGACGCATGAGATGAACTTCGCCCGCGATGTCTCAGAAAAGGTACTGATGTTCGATGCGGGCCGGGTGGTGGAGTCCGGCACGCCGGACAAAATCTTCTCCGACCCCGAACACGAGCGTACGCGCGAGTTCCTGAACGCGGTCCTGTGACCTTGGCTTTGCGATACAGGTACTGACGGTGGCATATGCCATTCGGGTGCGGCCCAGTTCGCGGCGCTGACGCAGACAGATCAACCGTCAACTACCGCTCCCACCAAGACCGTTGGCCGACTATCGTGGTGCCGTTACCTGGCGGTCACAACCTGGCAGGGGGGAAACCGTGGCCTTGAAGCGCGAGCCGACGGCGTCGTACCACTCGGTGCAGAACGCACTGCGTGTGCTCGAAACGGTGTCCCACCACGGCACCGGTGTGTCCGACGCGCAGATCGCCCGCGAGACGGGGCTGTCCACCGGCCACCTCGCCCCGCTGCTGCTGACGCTGCGCCGCGAGGGGTACGTCGAGCAGGTCGCCGAAGGCGCGTACATCACCGGCGCCTCGCTCCTGCTTCTCGGCTCCGGGACCACCCGCCGGCAGGCGCTGGAGGCCAAGCTCCAGCAGATTCTCGTACAACTACGCGATTCGGTGGGTGCGGCGGTCTATCTCAGCCGGTACGTCGACGGCGAGATACGGGTCACACAGATGGCCGACAGCCCGCGCACGCCCGCGGTCAACGAGTGGGTGGACTTCCGGTCGGCGGCGCACGCCAGCGCGATCGGCAAGTGCCTGCTGACGCAGCTCGACCAGAACGGGCGCCGCGACCACATCTCGCGCCACAGGACGGCGCGCCTCACCTCGCGGACGATCACCAGCGAGCGGGTTCTCTTCTCCAAGCTGGACAGCCAGCCGGCGACGGTGCCTGTGCTGGACCTCCAGGAGTACGCGGTGGGCACGGTCTGCGCCGCGGTCCCGCTCACGGCGGGGTCATCCGCGGGCTGCCTGGCCTTGTCGCTGCCGATCAAGGACGCGCACCGGCTGCGGGCGGCGGCGGACACGCTGAACCGGCGGGCGGCCCCGGTGCTGCTCTCGCTGGCGCTCTGAGACGGGTCTGTCCAGAGCGGTGTCGAGAGCACTCACGAGGACCGGGTATTATTTTCGAGTCAGCAGGCGCCGTTAGCTCAGTTGGTTAGAGCAGCTGACTCTTAATCAGCGGGTCCGGGGTTCGAGTCCCTGACGGCGCACAGACAAAAGCGGTGGGCGGTCTCCAGGTTCTACGGAGACCGCCCACCGCTTTCTGTACGCGCAGTGCGGCTCACTGTGCCGGGCCGTGCCCGGTGTAGAAGGCGACGGTCAGGTCCCGTACCAGCGCCTTGTGCTCGTAGTCGTCGAGCTGCACGATGCCGCGCGAGGTCAGCCGGTTGACCGTGTCGTCGACCGCGTCCACGACGGACGTCAGCACACGGTCGCGGTGCCTGGCGTCGATGGCCGCCACCCGGCGCCGCTGCATGGCCGCCGCGACCTCGGGGGCGTACTCGATGCCGGTGGGCTGCGCGGAGTACACCTCGATGCCCGCGGGTGCGCAGTCCGCATTCAGGGTCCGGGTCAGCGCGTCGCCGACGGCCTCGGCGTCGCGCAGGGTGTGCGTGTCCTCGTCGAACCCGTCGGCGGGCAGTTGCGACAGGACGCGGGCCGTCGCGGCCTCGACCTGTTCCCGCAGGTACAGCTCATGGTCCGCCACCCCGAGCGTGGCCCGCACGGTGTCAGCGACCCGCCAGACGACGAGGACGACCACCCGCAGCGCGGCGCCGCTCGCGTCCATGGCGGGCAGCGGCTCGCTGCGCCAGTGCCTCAGCCGTACGTCGACGCGGCGGCGCAGCAGGAGCGGGGAGACCCAGATCAGGCCGGTGCGGCGG
>DATCWZ010000482.1:0-12988 GCA_036566065.1 Streptomyces sp.
GCCGGGGGAGGCTGGCCAGGAAGCCCCGGCGCCACCGCGCCGCACCCGTACGGCATCGCAGGGCTCGGTGAGCCAGCGACAGGAGTCGCCCGAAGCGCCCCCCAGGCAGGCGAGCACCCACGCACCCCGCACCCCGGGCACCCCGGACGCCCCCTGGCACCACGCCCGCCCGGCGTTCAAGGACAACCCACCCCCCGAGCCCGGCACCGGCGCCGCGCCCCGTGATGGTCGTTCCGACGGAGGTGAGGGCGCGTGAACGATGTACTCGACGTCGCCCTCCGGCTCATCGTCGTCTTCGCCGTGTTCATGGTCGTCCCGCTCGTCGTGGGGCAGACCGAGCACAAGGTGATGGCCCATATGCAGGGCCGGCTCGGCCCCATGTACGCCGGTGGCTTCCACGGCTGGGCCCAGCTCGTCGCGGACGGCGTGAAGTTCGCGCAGAAGGAGGACGTCGTCCCGGCCGAGGCCGACCGGCGCGTCTTCCAGCTCGCGCCGGCCGTCGCCCTCCTCCCGTACCTCCTCGTCCTCGTCGCCATCCCCATCGGCCCCGGCAAGGGCGCGGTCGGGCAGGTCATCGACGCCGGGATCTTCTTTGTGCTGGCGGTGATGGGCGTAGGCGTGCTCGGCGCGCTGATGGCCGGCTGGGCGTCGGCCAACAAGTTCTCCCTGCTCGGCGGCCTCCGTACCGCCGCGCAACTCCTCGCGTACGAGCTGCCGATGCTGCTCGCCGCCGCCTCCGTGGCCATGGCTGCGGGCACCGTCTCGCTGCCCGGCATCCTCGACGCCTTCGAGTGGTGGTGGCTGCCCTGGCAGATCGTCGGCGCACTGGTCTTCTTCACCGCCGGACTCGCGGAACTCCAGCGCCCGCCGTTCGATATGCCCGTCGCCGACTCGGAGATCATCTTCGGTGCGTACACGGAGTACACCGGGCTGCGTTTCGCTCTCTTCCTGCTCGCGGAGTACGCGGGCATCGTCGTCCTGTGCGCCCTGACCACCGTCCTGTTCCTCGGCGGCTGGCACGGTCCGCTCGGTGCCGACGGGCTCGGCTGGGTGTGGACGCTGCTCAAGGTCGCGGTCCTCGCCTTCGTCGTCATCTGGCTGCGCGTCACGTATCCCCGGCTGCGCGAGGACCAGTTGCAGCGGCTCGCCTGGACCACGCTCATCCCGCTCGCTCTCGCGCAGATCGCGCTCACCGGCATCGTGAAGGTGGCGATCAACTGATGTCCCCGATCCCCGGCTCCGGCCTGGCCAAGGGCCTCGCCGTCACCCTGCGGACCATGACGCGGCGCACGGTCACCGCGCAGTACCCCGACGTCCAGCCCGAACTGCCGCCCCGCAGCCGGGGTGTCATCGGACTGTTCGAGGAGAACTGCACCGTCTGCATGCTCTGTGCCCGCGAGTGCCCCGACTGGTGCATCTACATCGACTCCCACAAGGAGACGATGCCCGCGACGGCACCCGGCGGCCGTGAGCGCAGCCGTAACGTCCTCGACCGCTTCGCGATCGACTTCGCGCTCTGCATGTACTGCGGCATCTGTGTCGAGGTGTGCCCCTTCGACGCGCTGTTCTGGTCACCGGAGTTCGAGTACGCGGAGACCGACATCCGCGAACTCACCCATGAGCGCGACAAGCTCCGCGAATGGATGTGGACCGTGCCCGAGCCGCCCCCGCTCGATGCCGGTGCCGAGGAGCCGAAGGAGATCACCGCCGCCCGCAGAACGGCGGAGAAGATCGAGGCCCAGCAGGCCCAGCAGGCACAGGAGGGGCCGTAGTGACCACGCTCGCAGCTCTCGCCGCGGCCCACCCCGGGTTCCTCTCCCCGACCGGTGTCGAGATCGCGTTCATACTCGTCGGCCTCGCCACACTCGGCGCGGCCCTCATCACCGTCACGACCGCGCAGCTCGTGCACGCCGCGCTCTGGCTCATCGTGGCGCTCGGCGGTCTCGCCGTCGAATACCTCCTGCTCACGGCGGAGTTCATCGCCTGGGTGCAGGTACTGATCTACGTCGGTTCCATCGTCGTCCTCCTCCTGTTCGGGCTGATGCTCACGAGAGCCCCCATCGGCCGCTCCCCGGACGCGGACTCGGGCAACCGTCGGCTCGCCCTCGGCGTGGCCGCAGCCGCGGCGGCCACCCTCGTCTGGGTCGTCGTGGACGCCTTCCGCACCACCTGGATCACCCTGGACGGACCCGCCCAGGGATCCACCTCGGCCTCGGGCGAGTTCCTCTTCCGGCACTGGGTGCTGCCCTTCGAAGCGCTCTCCGTCCTCCTGCTCGCGGCCCTCATCGGCGCGATCGTCCTGTCCCGCAAGGACCGAGAGGACCCGAGCTGATGCACCTCGCCTATCCCGCCGTGCTGGCAGCCCTCCTCTTCTGCACCGGCCTCTACGGCGTCCTCGCACGCCGCAACGCGATCCTGGTCCTGATGTCCGTCGAGCTGATGCTCAACGCCGTCAACCTCAACCTCGTCGCCTTCGACGTCTGGCTCCGCGACACACTGCACTCGGGCCAGGCCCTGACCCTCTTCACCATCGCCATCGCCGCCGCCGAGATCGGCATCGGCCTGGCGATCGTCCTGGCCGTCTACCGCAACCGCGGCACCTCGGACATCGACCGGCTCCGCGACACCGCCGAGACCGACGCCGCCGAAGCGCTCCCCGACGAGGCGGAGGCCACCGCGTGACCACCACGACCCTCGCCGTCCTCGTCCCCCTCCTCCCCTTCCTGGGCGCCGTAGCCGGATTCCTCCTCGGCGGACCCGCCCCCGGCTTCGTACGCCCCGTCGCCGTACTGCCCGCCCTCGCCGCCGCCGTCATCAGCGTCGTCGTCGCCGCACGGCAGGGCGGCGGTCCGGCCATCGACGCCGCGACCGAGCTCACCCCCACCGGCTCGGTCCCCATCGACCTGGCCCTGCACCTCGACGGCTTCGCCGTCCTGGTCGCCGTCCTCGTCGGCCTCGTCGCGACCTGTGTGCAGATCTACTCGACCGCCTATCTGCGTGACGACGCCCGCTACCCCTCGTACGCCGCGCTCATCTCGCTGTTCACCTCCGCGATGCTGCTCGTCGTCTACTCCGGCGACCTCATGGTGCTCCTGGTCGGCTGGGAGATCATGGGCATCTGCTCGTACTTCCTCGTCGGCCACTACTGGGAGACCCCCGAGGCCCGCGCCGCCTCCCTCAAAGCCTTTCTCGTCACCAAGCTCGGCGACATCCCCTTCCTCATCGGCCTGTTCGTACTCGCCGCCGACACCGGCACCTTCCGCATCACCGGCGTCCTCGCCGCCGTCGCCAACGGCGGACTCGACCACCCCACCCTCATCGCCCTGCTGCTCCTGGCGGGCGTCGCGGGCAAGTCGGCACAGTTCCCCCTGCACACCTGGCTGCCCGACGCCATGGCCGGTCCCACCCCCGTCTCGGCGCTCATCCACGCCGCGACGATGGTCGCCGCCGGTATCTACTTCGTGGCCCGGCTGCTGCCCCTGTTCGCCGCGTCCCGCGCGGCCCTCGTCGTCCTCGCCGTCATGGCGGCCGTCACCATGATCGGCTCCGGGCTCGCCGCGCTCGCCCAGGACGACATCAAACGGGTCCTCGCCTACTCGACGATCAGCCAGCTCGGCTACATGTCGGGCGCCCTGGCCGTCGGCGACCGCGGGGCCGCCGTCTTCCACCTCCTGTCCCACGGTGCGTTCAAAGCCGTCCTCTTCCTCGCCGCAGGCGTCGTCATCCACGCCGCCGGGACCAACTCACTGGCCGCCATGTCCCGCATGGGCGGCCTCGCCGCCCGCGTCCCCGACGCCTACTGGACGATGACCGTGGCCCTCCTCGCCCTCGCCGCCATCCCCCCGTTCGCCGGCTTCTTCTCCAAGGAAGCCATCCTCGTCGCCGCCGAACACACGGCACTCGGCGAACGCGATGTCGCGCCCGGCGCCGCCGGCTGGATCGTCCTGGTCGCCGGACTCCTCGCCGCCACGCTCACCGCCGCCTACGCCACCCGGCTGTGGCTGCTCGCCTTCCGGGGCCGCGGCGCCGAAGTCCCCGACCACGGCAGACAGCCCGTCGCGATGACCGCCGTCCTGTGGGTGCTCGCCGTCCCCACCATCGCCTTCGGACTCACCGTCGGCGTGATCACCGACTGGTTCGACGGACACAGCCTCACCCCCTCCCTCACCACCGCCGTCCTGTCCACCGGCGTCGGCCTGGCCGGCGGCCTCATCACCTACGGCGCATGGAGCCACACCACCGCCCTCGCCGCCCGCATCCCCCTCGGCACGGTCGTCGCCCACCCCGACGCCGAGCCCGCCCTCATCGAGGCCGAAGCCATGACCTCGCACACCGCCGTCTACGGCGGCATCGCGGACGCACCCGACCCGGCAGACCCCGGCCGCCTCCTGCTCGGCCCGCTCCACCACCACGCCGCCACCGGCTTCCACCTCGACGCCCTGTACGCGGCACTCTTCATCCGCCCCACCCAGGCCGCGGCCCGCCTCGTGAGCTTCCTGGACCGCGAGGTCATCGACACCTATGTCCGCGGATCCGGCACCGGCGCACGCTGGTTCGGTGCCGCCGTCCGACGCGCCCAGACCGGCAATGTGCAGACCTACCTCAGCGCACTGCTCGCCGGGTCCCTCGTCCTGGCGATCGCCGCCGTCGTCTTCGCCAACGTCAACGCCGGGGCGTGAACCGTGATCGATATCAGCGAATCCGTGATGCAGTTCCTTCTGGCGTTCATCGTCCTGGCCCCGCTCCTCGGCGCCGCCGCCGCGCTGCTCCCCGCTCCGCCGGGGCTCAGAGGCAGGAACCCCGACCAGGCGGTGCTGCGCCACGGGGTGACCGTCACCGGCGCCGTCCTCATCGCCGCGATCGCCCTGACCGCGGGCTTCGACCACGACCACCCTTCGACGATGCAGGCCACCACCGACATCAACTGGATCCCGGCGCTCGGCATCCGCATCCACCTCGGTACCGACGGCATCTCACTCCCCCTTCTCGTACTGACCGCGCTGCTGACCTTCCTCTGCGCGCTCTACAGCTACTTCAAGCCGGGGCACGGGCAGCCGGCGCAGGCCGGCCCGTCCCCGAAAGCCTTCGTCGCGCTCATCCTCACCCTCGAAACCGGCACCCTCGCCAGCTTCGCCGTCCTGGACCTGATCCTCTTCTTCCTCGCCTTCGAGACGGTCCTCATCCCGATGTACTTCCTCATCGCCCGCTGGGGCGGAGACCACAGGCAGGCCGCCGCCTGGAAGTTCATCCTCTACACGCTGCTCGGCTCGATCATCATGCTGCTGGGCCTGCTCCTCGTCGGACTGAAGAGCGGCACCTTCGACATGGTGGCACTCGCCACTGACAACGGCCGCGGCCTCACCTCATCCGTGCAGGTCATCGCCGTACTCGCCATCGGAATCGGCCTCGCGGTGAAGACCCCCATGTGGCCCCTGCACAGTTGGCTGCCCGACGCCCACACCGCCGCCCCCACCGTCGGCTCCGTCCTCCTCGCCGGCGTCCTGCTGAAAATGGGCACCTACGGCTTCATACGCATCCTGCTGCCCATCGCCCCCGACGGAATGCACACCTTCGCGCCCTACCTCGCCGCGTTCGCCGTCACCGGCATCATCTACGGATCCCTCGCCTGCCTCGCCCTGGTACGGCCCGGCACCAAGGGCGACTTCAAGCGCCTCATCGCCTACTCCTCCGTCGGCCACATGGGCTTCGTCCTCCTCGGCATCTCGACCATGACCCCCACCGGAGTCAACGGCGCGCTCTTCGCCAACATCGCTCACGGCCTCATCACAGGGCTCCTGTTCTTCCTCGTCGGCGCCATCAAGGACCGCCACGGCACAGCGGACCTCGACACCCTCTCCGGCACCACCGGAGCCGCCCTCTACGGCCGGGCCCCCCGCCTCGGCGGCCTCCTCGCCTTCGCCGCCGTCGCCTCGCTCGGCCTGCCCGGACTCGCCGGATTCTGGGGCGAGATGCTCACCCTGTTCGGCGCCTTCGACCCCGCCGAAGGACTCAGCCGACCCGCCTTCCGCACCTTCATGTCCATCGGAGCCCTCGGCACCCTGCTCACCGCCGCGTACATGCTCCTGGTCGTACGCCGCGTCTGCATGGGCGAACCACGCGAGACCCACCGGACACCCCGCACCATCCCCGACATCCAGTCGTACGAATTCGCCACCTGGACCCCGCTCGCCGGCCTCACCGTCCTCGCCGGACTCTGGCCCGCGGTCCTCCTCGGCCTCACCGACCCTGCCGTACAGAAGCTCCTCGCAGGAGGCATGTCGTGACCGCGGCAGCAGCCGTCACCACCACCGGCGCGGCGAGCCTCGTCCAGTCCGTCGACTGGCTCGCGATCGCGCCCCCCGTCCTCGTCGCGACGCTCGCCCTCGCCGTCCTCGTCGCCGACCTGTTCATCGGCGAACAGCACAAGGCCCTCCTCGGCCACGCCACAGTCGCCGGACTCGTCGCCGCGCTCGCCCTCCTCGTACCGCTGCGCGCCGGAGACCACTCCACCTTCTGTCTCACCGGCGAGACCCAGGCGTGCAGCTACACCGCGGACCACTTCGCCCTCGCGATCCAGGCCCTCGTGCTCGGCGGCGCGCTGCTCACCGCGCTCATCACCATGGGCGACACCCGCAGACTCCCCGCGGGCGAATTCTGGTTCCTGCTGCTCTCCTCGGCGGCCGGAGCGACCCTGCTGCCCGCCGCCCGCGACCTCGCCACCCTCGTCATCGCACTCGAAGTGGCGTCCCTGCCCGTCTTCGCCCTCGTCGGCATCAGACGGGGCGACCGGCGCTCCTCCGAAGCGGCGCTGAAGTTCTTCCTCTCCTCCGTCGTCGCCACCACTGTCACCCTGCTCGGTGTCAGCTTCGTGTACGCGGCGACCGGCACCCTGCACCTCACCGAGATCGCCGCCCGGCTCGACGGCGTACCCGCCGGGTTCAACACCCTCGCCGAAGCGGGCGTCACCCTCACCCTCGTCGGCTTCGCCTTCAAGACAGCCGCCGTGCCCTTCCACTTCTGGGTCCCCGAAACGTACGTCGGCGCGCCCGTCCCCATCGCCGCCTACCTGTCCGTCGTGGGCAAGGCGGTCGGCTTCTCCGGCCTGATCCTGCTGGGCGTCATCGCGTTCCCTTCGTACGCCGACGTCTGGGGACCCGCGATCGCCGTCCTCGCCGCGCTCACCATGACCTTCGGCAACGTCGCCGCACTCCGGCAGACCGCGACCCGCAGCCGCAGCGCCATACGCCTGCTCGCCTGGTCGTCCGTCGCCCAGGCCGGCTACCTCCTCGTCCCCATCGCGGCGGCCGCCTACTCCAGCGACGAACAGATCGGCGCCACCGTCACGTACGCCCTCATGTACGCCGTGGTGAACTTCGGCGCGTTCGCCGTCGCCGCCCTCGTCGCCCGCAGCCATCCCGGCAACCGCCTCAGCGACTACCGCGGCCTCTACGCCACCCGCCCCCTCACCGCGCTCGTCATGGGCTTCTTCCTGCTCTGCCTCGCCGGACTGCCGCCCGGGGTCATCGGCCTCTTCGCCAAGGTCACCGTCTTCTCCGCGATCGTCGACGCCGGACTCGGCTGGCTCGCGGTGGTCATGGCCGTCAATGTGGTGATAGCCCTGTATTACTACCTGCAATGGACCGCGGCACTGTTCCGTACGCCCGAACCCGCCACCGCCGAGGCGCCCGGTACCCCCGCTGCCACGCCCCGCACGCCCCGCGTCCCGGCGTCCCTGACCACCGCGATCGCGCTCACCGCCCTCGCGGGCGTCGCCCTCTCCGGCGTACCCCAGCTCATCCTCCGGTTCGCCGCGATCAGCCTCTTCTGACCCTGCCCGCCGCCCCGCGACCGGGTTGCCCACCCGGCGCCGTACAGGGCATGGTCGTGCGTGCATACGACAGAAGAAGAGCCCAGAGGAGCGAGAGCGGTGCTGAACGGATTCAAGGACTTCATCCTGCGCGGGAACGTCATCTCGCTGGCCATCGGCCTCGCCGTCGGAGCCGCGTTCACCGCGGTCGTCACCGGCTTCAGCAACGCGTTCATCGTGCCGCTCATCGGCCTCTTCACCCGCGGGACCGGCGACTTCAGCAAGGCCGCCTTCAGCGTCGACGGTGTGACGTTCCCGTACGGCCTCTTCATCAGCGCCGCCATCGCCTTCATCATCACCGCGTCCGTCCTCTACTTCCTCGTCGTCGTCCCCATGGCCAAGGTCCAGAACCGGTTCACCGCCAAGGAGGAGGAGAAGAAGGCCGACATCAAGGCCGCCCTGCGCGACTGCCCCCGCTGCTACACCGAGATCCCCGCCATCGCCACCCGCTGCGCCCACTGCACCAGCGATGTCGAGCCGGACCCCCAGGCCCGTAAACTCGCCGGCCTGCCCGCCCAGCGCTGACCGGAAGCACCGGCGCCGACCCGGCACCCAGCGCCGATCCGACGCACCGCCACCCGTACGGCCCAGGGGCGCATCCGGCCGGATCCGCCCCATCAGGCCCGGCCCCCGGCCCGCCCGCACAAGGGAACTAGCTTCCTCCGCCTCGCGTTGACCTGTACGGGAGGCTCCACTGGGGAGTGGAGCACCACCGAGCAAGGGTTCCCCTGCTGCGCGATTTGGAGGGCGTACCGTGCACCGCCGGCACAACGGGCTGAAAACCGCCGTACTCCTCGGGGGCCTGTCCGCACTCATCATCGTCATCGGCAGCTTCTTCGGACGTACGGGTCTGATCATCGCCCTCGTCGTCGCGCTCGGCACCAACGCGTACGCCTACTGGAACAGCGACAAGCTCGCCCTGCGCGCCATGCGCGCCCGCCCCGTCAGCGAATTCCAGGCCCCGCAGCTCTACCGCATCGTCCGGGAACTCTCGACCGCGGCCCGGCAGCCCATGCCCCGGCTCTACATCTCACCCACCCAGGCGCCGAACGCGTTCGCCACCGGCCGCAATCCCCGCAACGCCGCGGTGTGCTGTACCGAGGGCATCCTCCAGATCCTCGACGAACAGGAACTGCGCGGCGTCCTCGGACATGAGCTCAGCCATGTCTACAACCGCGACATCCTCATCTCGTCCGTCGCGGGCGCCCTCGCCTCCGTCGTCATGTTCCTGGTGAACTTCGCCTGGCTGATCCCCATCGGACGCTCCGACGACGACGAAGGCCCCGGCCTCATCGGGCTGCTCCTGGTCATGCTCCTCGGCCCGCTCGCCGCCTCGGTCATCCAGCTCGCCGTCAGCCGTTCCCGTGAGTACGAAGCCGACGCGTCCGGAGCGCAGCTCACCGGCAACCCGCTCGCCCTCGCCGGCGCCCTGCGCAAACTCGACGCCGGCACCAAACAGCTTCCGCTGCCGCCCGAGCCGAGGATCGAGACCGCGAGCCACCTGATGATCGCGAACCCGTTCCGCCCCGGCCAGGGTCTGTCCCGCATGTTCTCGACCCACCCGCCCATGGCGGAGCGCATCGCCCGCCTCGAGGAGATGGCAGGTCACCGCCCATGAACACCGTACTGAACGTCATCTGGCTGATTCTGTCCGGACTCTGGCTGTTCCTCGGCTACGTCGCGGCAGGCATCCTGCTCTGCATCACCATCATCGGAATCCCCTTCGGGATCGTCCTGCTACGTTCAGCATCGCGCTCGTGTCGATCCGCCCTTCGATGATCATCGGGGGCAGTAGCTGGAGTTCCGGGAGGGCGACCTGGTCCACGTCCGCCAGGGCGGCGTTCACGCGGCTCCAGGTGTCGTCTGACGTCCAGGCATTGAAGTGCTTCGAAGCCTGTCTGGTGGCGCCCGTTTCCTCGATCACGACGGGCCACGGCTTGCCGGTGCGCGCCTTGTAGAAGATGGCGTCCACGGATCGGCGGACGGTGCCCCGCCGCCCCTTCGGGAGCAGGGGAGCGACCTTCGCCCATTCCTCGTCCGAGAGCGCGGCAGCGGGGATACCGAGGCCTTTGGCGGCGTACCAGGCCCGTACAGTGCATGGGAGACCACCGCGCCGGTCGTTCGGTACCGGGCCAGTGATCGTGACCTTCAGTTCCAGCATGGACAAGATGGCCGCTTGCTGCTCGGGAGCCATGTCCGGGAACGACTTCTTCGCCATGCTCGCCAGCGCGATGAGATCATGCGCGCGCTGATCGGACTCCTCCATCTCCGCCAGCCACTCGGCCGCCTCGTCGCGGAGGTTCTGAAGCTGTTGGAGTTCGTTGTTCAGGACAGCCGTGGCCGCCTCGATCGCGTCCGCAGACTTGCTCTGCTTGGCCGACGCGACGATGACGGCCGTGATTGAGGCGTTCATGCCCTCGATCTGTCGGTCGAGGTCGGCGGTCCGGTCGACGAGGGCAGCCGTGTCCCCTTCTGCCATCCCGATCCACTCAGCCGCCAGTTCTTGCAGCTTCTCACTGTTGCTGGCGATTTCGGTGACGTGCTTCCAGACGTGCTGCTCAAACGCGTCTGCGTCGATACGGGAGCAGCCGCAAGGTTCTTGGCTGAGGTCTTTGGGCGCAGAGCCGGTGCAGCGGTAGAACCGGGCCGCCTCCCGATCCACCATGTAGCCGAACCCCGAGTGAGTCTTGCCGCAGAGGCTGACGATCCGGCCGCTGAGCGGGTAGACCCACCGCTTGCCGCTACTGTGCTTCGCGGTATCGGCGACTCTGCGTCGTAGCTCTGCGCTCTCTTGCTCGGTCAGGATCCTGGGCAAGTCGATCCGCACGGAATCACCCCAGATGGGATCGCCGTTCTCGTCCCTCTTGGCATGCTTCCCGCGGAAGACGAGTGCGCCGTCCAGTACAGGCGTCGACATGATGCGGTCCCGGAGGTTGTCACGCGTCCACGTCTTGCCGGAGCGGGCCGTACTTCCTTCGGCAACGAGACGAACGGTGGCTTGGCGGAGGTTGAGCCCTTCACCGACCACGAGGTCATAAACGTGCTTGATGACCTTCGCCTCATCTTCGTCGATCACCAGGTACGAGCCAGGGATCCCCTTGTTGGCGACGCGGTAGCCATAGGGAGGGGGCCCACCGATGTGCGCGGCCGGCGTGAGTTCTGCCTTTTCCTGCAAACCGCCCTGAGTGCGATCGCGGATCGTCTCCCATTCGGTCTCGGCGTAGTCAGCATCCCGGCGCATCTTCTTGCGCCCCTCGGTGGTGGTGTTGTCGTAGTCGTCAGCGACCACGGAGACGAAGACGCCGAGGTCTTCCAGGGCCCAGACCCAGCGCCAGAAGGCGCGACCCCTCCGTCCGATCACACGGCCGTCCGGCACGACCACGATGTCGAAGGGGCGGGGAGTCTGCTGGGCAGCGTCCATGAGCCGCTTCAGGTCACCGCGGTCAGCGGCTTCCAGGGAACCCGAGACCCCTTCGTCTTTGTAGGTGCCGACGTGAGCCCACCCCTTGAGCGCGATGTGCCGAGTCGTCTTGCGGCTCTGCCTGGCTACGCCGTAGCCCTTCTTCTGCTCTTCAGTCGAGACGCGTAGGTAGTCGACTGCACGCAGCGCGCGTGTGCCGACTGCTCGATCAGCCGTCTCGATGGATGAAGACAGGGCTGTGCCCACATTGGACACGTCGACTCCCAATCAGTCGGCCAGCCCCGGGGCGGTTGCAGCCGCTGCGGGGCGCTTGTGTGTACCGGTAGATTACTGCCGCTGGGTGACTCTTTGTGAGCCTTTTGGTCTTTTCTGTGACGTCGCTTCTGCGGTCCGTCGAAGAGGATCCGCAACAGAAGCGCTCGTTCGGCGAGGGACAGGGTCTTGTCCGGTACCCCAGAGCACGGTTGTCTGGAGTACTAGCGCCGGATGTTTGTTCGTCTGCAATCAGCCAAAAGTAACGCCCGGGATGAGCGCCACTAGTCCAGACACGAAGCTACCGATCGCGGCCAGTGTGACGAGAGTGGCCTTGCCGTCGGAAAAGAGGCCGGAGCAGAACTCACGTACCTGACGCCGAAGGATCAGCATCTTGAGCTTCTGCCAGCGGTGCTGACGGATGTGGCATCCCATGAGGAGGCCGGTCGCGTTGTTCCGGCAGCCGTCCTCCCGGCCCCGGACAGGGGCCCCGCAGGTTACAGGTGCTTGAAAGAAGCACCAGATGAGAACGACGGCTGACAGGGTTGCGACCGACGCTGGTCCTGCGGCCTTGTTGATCCAAGCGGCGATCAGCAGCGCTGCGATGATTATGCCCCACCACTGTCCCAAGCCGCCGAGCCTACGATTCCTTGCCCCCGAAGTCGCCATGTCTTCATGATGACGGAGCGCGCAGTGGCGGGTGGCGTGTCCTTGTCCGTTGACCAAAAACGATCTCACTGAGCCCGCAACACCCACCAGCCCGGGCCTCACACGGTTGTTCTAAGTGGCGGAGTCGCTGGGCGCCCAGCCTCAGGCAAATCAGTGCCAACCATTACTTAGTCGCGAGGCTCAGCGTCCGGCGAACCCTTGATCTGTCGCCACAACCTCACACCCCAGCGGCATGAGCGAGATCGGGATGAGCTTCATGTTGGCCCACCCGAACGGGATCCCGATGATCGACAGGAACAGCGGGATGCTCGTGACCAGGTGAGCCAGTGCCAGCCACCACCCCGCGAAGATCACCCAGATGACGTTGCCGATGAACGACCCTGCCCCGGCACCCGGCCGCTCCACAGTGGTGCGGCCGAACGGCCACAGGACGAAGCCGGCGATACGCAGCGACGCAACGCCGAAGGGGATGGTGATGATCAAGAGGAAGCAGATCAGCGCAGCGATCAGGTAGCCGATTGCCATCCAGAGGCCGCAGAAGACGAGCCAGATGATGTTGAGCAGCAGGTTGAACACCTTCATGGTCGGTACCTCTCCAGGTCGCTCCATCGGCATGCCTGCTGCTACAAGTATCAGCCACTCAGAGGTTCAGGCGGAACCGCAGCGCCCTTGTAGCGCGATCGGGAAGGTCCGAGGCGTGGACCGCCGAGACGCCTCGGACGCCTCCTGCGTCGGCAACGTCCTCTGGCTGGTACTCGCCAGATGGTGGCTCGCCCGCC
>DATCWZ010000680.1:0-5266 GCA_036566065.1 Streptomyces sp.
CACCGCGATCATCACGGCCGACAGCCCGACACCGCCGCAGCCGTGCACGGCGACCCACTCCCCCGGCGCCACCCTGCCCCGGCCGACGACGGCCCGGAACGCGGTGGCGAACCGGCAGCCGAGCCCGGCAGCGGTGGCGAAGGACAGTCCGTCCGGCACGGCGACCAGGTTCATGTCCGCCTGCTCCAGCGCGACGTACTCCGCGAACGAGCCCCAGTGGGTGAATCCGGGCTGGGTCTGCCGTTCGCAGACCTGCTGCGCCCCGGCGGCGCAGGCCGCGCACCGGCCGCAGGCGCAGACGAAGGGCACGGTGACCCGGTCGCCGGGCCGCCAGTTGCGCACGCCGGGACCCGCCGCTTCGACGACCCCGGCCAGTTCATGGCCGGGCACATGAGGGAGTGCGATGTCCGGGTCGTGGCCCATCCAGCCGTGCCAGTCGCTGCGGCACAGCCCGGTGGCCTCCACCCGGACCACTACTCCCTCGGCGGAGGGCGCGGGATCGGGCACCTCTCGTACGCGGGCCTCCTGCCCGAACTCCTCGAACACCGCTGCCCGCATCGGCCCGCCCTTCGCCTCGCCTGCCTGCCGCCCGCCCCCGACGTGGTCCAGTGAATCTACGCCACGACGCCGGCCGGGGGCCCTCCCGGAGGGCCGCACCGCCGAAAGATACCCCCTAGGGGTACAGTGGAGGGGTGAGAGGGAGTCACCGGGCCCGGTGGTACCTCGCACCACACGTCCAGATCAGTTGTGCCGAAAGAGGAGAACGTGATGACCGCCGAGACCGAGACCGCCCAGGCCACTTCCTGCTGCTCATCCACCGGCTCCTGCCGCGGCGGAGGGGCGACCGAGGACGGGGCGGGCGGTGTCACGGCCGTGTACGAGGTCAAGGGCATGACCTGCGGCCACTGCGAGGGCGCCGTGTCCGAGGAGGTCTCGGGCATCGAGGGCGTCACCTCGGTGAAGGCCGTCGCCTCCACCGGCCTGGTGACCGTGACGTCCGGCGCGCCGCTCGCCGTGGACGCCGTGCGCGCGGCCGTCGACGAAGCCGGTTACGAGCTCGTCGGCCAGGTCTGAGACACCACTCTTCGGAGCCCGGATCCAGCAAGGGCCCGCAGCGATGGGCGCGCGTGCGCGTCTCCCCTAATTGCCGTCGGGCCGACCCGCCCAGCAGAACCGGAGGGTACGGCCCGGCCTGCGTCATCCAGGAGTTCGGACATGGCCAGCACCACAGCAGCCGAGGTCCCGGCGGCGGAAACCACCGAGGCCGAACTCGTGATCGGCGGGATGACCTGCGCCTCGTGCGCGGCCCGCGTCGAGAAGAAGCTCAACCGGATGGACGGCGTCACCGCCACCGTGAACTTCGCGACAGAGAAGGCCCGGGTCTCGTACGCCCCCGGAACGGGGCTCGACGATCTCGTGGCCACGATCGTGAAGACCGGTTATACGGCACATCCGGTGCCTCGCCCGGTGCCTGAACCGTCACTGGTCCCGGAACCATCCCCCCGTACCGAGGAACCGGGCGCCCCCGAAGCCGCACCGCCGGACGACGACGACGCGCGGGCCGCCGACGCACTCGCCGTACTCCGTCAGCGTCTCGTCGTCTCCGTCGCGCTTGCCGTACCCGTCGTCCTGCTGGCGATGGTCCCCGCCCTCCAGTTCGACAACTGGCAGTGGCTCTCCCTCACCCTCGCCGCCCCCGTCGTCATCTGGGGCGGCCTGCCCTTCCACCGCGCCACCTGGACGAATCTCCGCCACGGCGCCGCGACCATGGACACCCTGGTCTCGGTCGGCACGCTCGCCGCGTTCGGCTGGTCGGTGTGGGCGCTGTTCCTCGGCGACGCGGGCATGCCCGGGATGCGGCACGGCTTCGACGCCGCCGTCACCCGCGCCGATCCCGCGTCGACGATCTATCTGGAAGTCGCGGCCGGAGTCATCGGCTTCATTCTGCTGGGCCGCTATCTGGAGGCGCGTTCCAAGCGGAAGGCGGGCTCCGCGATACGCGCACTGCTGGCTCTGGGCGCCAAGGACGTGGCGGTTCTCAGAGGCGGTACGGAGGTACGCATACCGGTCGGCCGGCTCGCGGTGGGCGAACGGTTCGTGGTGCGCCCCGGCGAGAAGATCGCCACCGACGGAACCGTCGTCGAAGGGGCCTCCGCGGTGGACGCCTCGATGCTCACCGGTGAGTCCGTCCCGGTGGACACGGCAGCCGGCGACACCGTCACCGGTGCCACGCTGAACGTCTCGGGCCGGCTCGTGGTCGAGGCGACCCGGGTGGGCGCCGACACCCAGCTCGCCAGGATGGCCAGGCTGGTCGAGGACGCCCAGAACGGCAAGGCCGCGGCCCAGCGCCTGGCGGACCGTATCTCCGCCGTGTTCGTCCCCGCGGTGATACTCCTGGCCCTCGGCACGCTCGTGGCCTGGCTGCTGGTCACCGGCGACGCCACCGCCGCGTTCACCGCCGCCGTCGCCGTACTGATCATCGCCTGCCCCTGCGCCCTCGGCCTGGCCACACCCACCGCGCTCATGGTCGGTACGGGGCGCGGCGCGCAACTCGGCATCCTCATCAAGGGCCCCGAGGTCCTGGAGACCACCCGCCGGGTGGACACGATCGTCCTCGACAAGACCGGCACCGTCACCACGGGCCGCATGACGCTGGGCCGCGTCCACACCGCGGCGGGCACGGAGGAGTCCGAGGCCCTGCGGCTCGCGGGCGCGCTCGAGAACGCCTCCGAGCATCCCATCGCCCGGGCCGTCGCCACCGGGGCCGCCGACCGCACCGGCGCGGCGCTGCCGACGCCCGAGCACTTCACCAATGTCGCGGGTCTCGGCGTCCGGGGCACAGTGGACGGCCACCGGGTGCTGGCGGGGCGGCCGAAGCTGCTCGCCGATGCCGGGATCGCGCTCCCGGAGTCCCTTGCCGAGGCCATGGCGCGGGCGGCGGATCAGGGCCGTACGGCAATCGCCGTCGCCTGGGACGGCGAGGCGCGGGCCGTGCTGGAGGTCGCCGACGCGGTCAAGCCCAGCAGCGCGGCGGCCATCGCGGAGCTGCGGGCCCTGGGCCTCAGGCCCGTCCTGCTGACCGGCGACAACCGGGCCGTCGCGGACGCCGTGGCGCAGGAGACCGGTATCGACGAGGTGTACGCGGAGGTCATGCCGCAGGACAAGGTCGCCGTCGTCAAGCGCCTCCAGTCCGAGGGGCGGTCCGTCGCGATGGTCGGTGACGGCGTGAACGACGCGGCGGCCCTCGCGCAGGCGGACCTCGGTCTCGCCATGGGCACGGGCACGGACGCGGCGATAGAGGCGAGCGATCTCACGCTGGTTCGTGGAGATCTCAAGGTGGCCACTGATGCCATCCGGCTCTCCAGGCGTACTCTGTCCACCATCAGGGGCAACCTGTTCTGGGCCTTCGGTTACAACGTCGCCGCGCTGCCCCTGGCCGCGTTTGGGCTGCTCAACCCTATGATCGCGGGCGCGGCGATGGCGTTCTCGTCGGTGTTCGTCGTGACGAACAGCCTTCGGTTGCGTACCTTCACGTAATATTCACAAAGAGACTTAGATCACACCGATTCGAGGGTAACCATTCGGCGGACTGGTGAGTCTAAGAGTGCGATGCCATGGATGTCTTGGGGGACGTCCAGTGGAGTGTCTTGGGGGACGCTCCTGGCAAGCGTTGGCCGGGGACCGTGCACCGGGGAGTCTTGAGCGGCCCTCCCGTGCGTACGCTCCCCGGCGGACCGCACAGCAGGACAGAACTGAATAGGCAGTACCGGCACCAGACGCCCGGCCGGATCCCGTGGGGGGAATCCGCTCCGGGACATGGGATGCGCCTCGTCCGTCGACCCGTGGGGGGATCGGCGGCGGGGCGCTTCTCGCTTTCGGGCCGTACGCCGGCACACACCCCGGAACGCCGAATCGCCCCGGACACCGCGCTCGGACGAAAGCAGCGCGGTACACGGGGCGAAGGCAGTCGGCCGGTGAGGGCCGGGGTACTACGGCATGACCGTAAGGCGTCAGCGGCTCTCGACCGGGACGAAGTCGCGCAGGACCTCGCCGATGTAGATCTGGCGCGGGCGTCCGATGCGGGATCCCGGCTCCTTGATCATCTCGTGCCACTGGGCGATCCAGCCCGGAAGCCGGCCGATCGCGAACAGCACGGTGAACATCTCGCTGGGGAAGCCCATGGCCCGGTAGATCAGACCGGTGTAGAAGTCCACGTTGGGGTAGAGGTTGCGCGAGATGAAGTACTCGTCGGAGAGCGCGTGCTCCTCCAGCTTGAGCGCGATGTCGAGCAGCTCGTCGGACTTGCCGAGCGAGGCCAGCACATCGTGCGCCGCCGCCTTGATGATCTTGGCGCGCGGGTCGAACGACTTGTACACCCGGTGGCCGAAGCCCATCAGGCGGACGCCGTCCTCCTTGTTCTTCACCTTGCGGATGAAGGAGTCGACATCGCCGCCGTTGGCCTGGATGCCCTCCAGCATCTCCAGCACCGACTGGTTGGCGCCGCCGTGCAGAGGGCCCCACAGCGCCGAGATACCGGCGGAGATCGAGGCGAACATGTTCGCCTGCGAGGAGCCGACCAGACGCACGGTGGAGGTCGAGCAGTTCTGCTCGTGGTCCGCGTGCAGGATGAGGAGCTTCTCCAGCGCCGATACGACGACCGGGTCGGGCACGTACTCCTGGGCGGGGACCGAGAAGGTCATGCGCAGGAAGTTCTCGACGTAGCCGAGGTCGTTGCGCGGGTAGACGAACGGGTGGCCGATCGACTTCTTGTACGCGTACGCCGCGATCGTCGGGAGCTTGGCGAGCAGCCGGATCGTCGAGAGGTGGCGCTGCTCCGCGTCGAACGGGTTGTGGCTGTCCTGGTAGAACGTGGACAGGGCGCTGACGACCGAGGACAGCATGGCCATCGGGTGGGCGTCACGCGGGAAGCCGTCGAAGAAGCGCTTGACGTCCTCGTGCAGCAGGGTGTGCTGCGTGATCTCGTTCTTGAAGGCCGACAGCTCGTCGACCTTGGGGAGCTCGCCGTCGATCAGCGTGTAGGCGACCTCGAGGAACGTCGAGCCCTCGGCGAGCTGCTCGATCGGGTACCCCCGGTAGCGCAGGACGCCCTTCTCACCGTCGAGGTAGGTGATGGCGGATTTGTACGCGGCGGTGTTGCCGAATCCGCTGTCCAGCGTCACCAGGCCGGTCGTGGCCCTGAGCTTCCCGATGTCGATACCCGAGTCGCCGGCGGTGCTGTTGACCACCGGGTAGGTGTACTCGTCAT
>DATCWZ010000658.1:0-2039 GCA_036566065.1 Streptomyces sp.
CCATCTGGCCCGGGTCCATCCCAGCCGGTACGGCGCGCTGACGGCCGGGGTCACGGCGGTCTGCCTGACCGATGTGCGGCCGGTGCCCGACCAGGCGACGGCGCTGCGTCTGGTGGTGCTCGCGGACCGGCTGTACGACCGGGAGGTCCCGGTGCTCGCGTCCGGGCTGCCCTTCGACAAGCTGTTCAGCGACGAGATGCTGAACGGCGGATACCGGAAGAAGTACTTCCGGGCGATCTCCCGGTTGACGGCGCTGGCACGCGACGCCAGGGGGCTGGTGGCGCAGTAGGTTCGCTGCGACCCGTACAACCGCGCACACCGTCCGAAGGGATCCAGCATGGCTACCACGCGTCAGGCGCACACGGTCTGGGAAGGCAACCTGTTCGAGGGCAAGGGCGTTGTCACCCTTGACTCGTCCGGCATCGGTGAATACCCGGTCTCCTGGCCGGCCCGCGCTGAGCAGGCGAACGGCAAGACCAGCCCGGAGGAGCTGATCGCCGCCGCGCACTCCAGCTGCTTCGCCATGGCGCTGTCCAACGGCCTCGCGACGGCAGGGCACCAGCCGACCCGGCTGACGACCCAGGCCGATGTCACCTTCCAGCCCGGTACGGGCATCACCGGCATCCACCTCACGGTGGAGGGCGAGGTCCCGGGCATGGACGAGGCGGGATTCCTGAAGGCGGCCGAGGACGCCAAGGCCAACTGCCCGGTCAGCCAGGCGCTCGCGGGTACGACGATCACACTCACCGCCTCACTGGCGTGACCTGACCCGTCCCCCACACGGGCATCGCCCGCCCCGGGGACACCGCGAGGCACGGTGACCCGCATGGTTCCCGCGCGGCAAAACGCGTGGTACACACATGCGGGTCACTTCACCTGTCCCCAGCAGGGAGTTGCCTCATGTCATCCACGCCTCGACGACTCGCAACACGACGCCAGGTCTTAGCGGGCAGCGGCGCCGCCGCCGTCTCGATCGCCTTCACGGGGGCGTTCTCCGAACTCTTCGCGGGCACAGCCGCGGCACGCGGCCACAGCGGCTACGGCCCCCTCGTCCCCGACCCCGACGGCCTGCTCGATCTGCCGAAAGGATTCCGCTACCGGGTTCTCTCCCGGGAGGGCGACCAGCTCCGCTCCGGCGAGGGCCCCGTTCCAAGCAACCACGACGGCATGGCCGCCTTCGCGGGCCGGCGCGGCCGGGTCCATCTCGTACGCAACCATGAGAACCGCGTCACCGGCAGAATTCCCGTTCCCCTCATCGACGGCCTGACCTACGACCCGATGGGCAAGGGCGGCTGTACGGCGCTTGAGCTGGCCGCCGACGGCCGCGTCCTCGGCGAACGCGTCGCCATCGCCGGTACGGCGGTGAACTGCGCGGGCGGCCGCACCCCTTGGGGGACCTGGCTGACTTGCGAGGAGACCGAGGACAGGGCCGGGACCAACGGCTACACCAAGGACCACGGCTTCATCTTCGAGGTGGACGGCTCCGATCCGCACCGGACCGGAGCCGTGCCGCTGACCGCGATGGGCCGCTTCCAGCACGAGGCGATCGCAGTCGACCCGAGGAGCGGGGTCGTGTACGAGACGGAGGACGCGTTCGAGCGGCCGTTCGGGCTGTTCTACCGCTTCCTGCCCGAGAAGCCGCTCGGCGGGACCGGGTCGCTGCGAGCGGGCGGCGAGCTCCAGGCCATGCGCGTGCCGGGCGTCCCCGACCTGTCGGCGGTGCAGGAGACCGGTGCGAGCTTCGACCGGATCGAGTGGGTGCCCGTACCCGACCCGCAGGCCGGGACGACACCGGTCCGGCTGCAGGACTTCGGGGCGAAGGGCATCACGCACGCCCAGAAGCTGGAGGGCTGCTACTGGGGTGGCTCGTCGGTGTACTTCGTCTCCAGCTTCGCGCACAGCTCGGACGGTTCGGCGGCCGATCACTTCGGCCAGGTGTGGCGGTACGACCCGCGGCGGCGACGGCTCACGCTGGTGGTCGTCTTCGGCCCGGACACCGACATCCAGATGCCCGGCGAGTCCCCCGACAACATCTGCCT
>DATCWZ010000427.1:0-2684 GCA_036566065.1 Streptomyces sp.
CCGGCTACCGGCCGCCGAAGACGGTGCGGTGCCAGTCCTTCGCGGCCACCGCCGTGTTGTCGTACATCACGTGCTTGACCTGCGTGTACTCCTCGAAGGAGTACGACGACATGTCCTTTCCGAAGCCGCTGGCCCGGTAGCCGCCGTGCGGCATCTCGCTGATGATCGGGATGTGGTCGTTGATCCACACACAGCCCGCCCTGATCTCCCGGGTGGCGCGGTTCGCCCGGTACAGGCCGCGGCTCCAGGCGGAGGCGGCGAGGCCGTACGGGGTGTCGTTGGCGAGGCGGATTCCCTCGTCGTCGGTGTCGAACGGCAGGACGACCAGCACCGGGCCGAAGATCTCGGCGCCGGCGATCTCGCTGTCCTGGGGGGCGCCGGTGATCAGCGTCGGCCGGTAGTAGGCACCGGCGGCGAGTTCGCCGCCGGGCGCCTCGCCGCCGGTGACGACGGTGGCGTACGCCCGGGCGCGCTCGACGAATCCGGCGACCCGGTCGCGCTGGGCGAGGCTGACCAGCGGGCCGAGGTCGGTCGCCGGGTCGAACGGGTCGCCCAGCCGCACGGTGTCCATCAGGTCCGCCACGCCGCGCACGAACGCGTCGTACAGCGGGCGCTGGACATAGGCGCGGGTGGCGGCCGTGCAGTCCTGGCCGGTGTTGATGAGGGAGGCGGCGACCGCGCCGTGCACGGCGGCCTCGATGTCGGCGTCGTCGAAGACCAGGAACGGGGCCTTGCCGCCGAGTTCGAGATGGAGGCGCTTGACGGTGGAGGCGGCGATCCCGGCGACGCGCTTGCCGACGGCGGTGGAACCGGTGAACGAGGTCATCGCGACATCGGGGTGGCCCACGAGGTGTTCGCCCGCGTCCGGGCCCGCCCCCGAGACGATGTTGATGACGCCGTCCGGGATGCCCGCGTCGGTGGCCGCGCGCGCGAACATCAGCGAGGTCAGCGGGGTGATTTCGGCGGGCTTCAGGACCACGGTATTGCCCGCGGCGACGGCGGGCAGGATCTTCCACGCGGCCATCTGGAGCGGGTAGTTCCAGGGCGCGATGGAGCCGATGACGCCGATCGCCTCGCGGCGGATGTACGAGGTGTGGTCCGCGCTGTACTCGGCGGCCGACCGGCCCTCCAGATGCCGGGCGGCGCCGGCGAAGAACGAGGCGTTGTCGACGGTTCCCGGTATGTCGAAGCCGCTGGAGAGCCTGAGGGGCTTGCCGCACTGCAGCGACTCGGCGTACGCCAGGTCGTCGGCCCGCAGCGCGAGTTCGGCGGCGAAGCGGTGCAGCGCATCGGACCGCTCGGCGGGGGTGGCGCCGGACCAGCCGGGGAAGGCGGCGAGCGCGGCGGCGACGGCGTCGTCCACATCGCCGGGGCCCGCCAGTTCGTAGCGGTACACCGTCTCCCCCGTCGCGGGGTCGACCACGTTCTGGTGGCGCCCGGACGTACCGGCGCGCAGCCTGCCGCCGATGTACTGCGCCCCGTCCGCGAAGCGGTCCCGTACCGGGAAACCGTGGCCCATGACGCTCTCCTCCGCTGTCCCCGCGCACCGGGGCTGCGTAGCTTCTCGCCGAGTTGAGTGCCGATCCTGGCAGAGAGGACCCCGTCCAACAAGTGATTCCGTTGTTTCCATTTGATTACGCGACGGAATCTGTCGACGTGGGGGATGGGCAGTGAGGGAAAACCCGGCACGGATGTCAGTGGCCGCTGCCAGACTCGGCCGGTATGGGAGACATCGATGATCTGGTGGCGAGGGCCGCGAGCGGCGAGAACGTGAAGTACCTGCCCTTCTGGGGGCATCGCCCGCACCCCGGCGGCCGACTCGGCCCGAGCTGCCTCAGCCAGTGGTGGCCCGCACCGTTCACGGTCGGCGGGGTGACCTACGCGTCGGCCGAGCACTGGATGATGGCCGGCAAGGCGCGGCTCTTCGGTGACGCGGAGGCGGAGCGCGCGGCCGTGGCGGCGAGCAGCCCCGCCGCGGCGAAGAAGGCGGGGCGGCTGGTCCGCGGATTCGACGAGGACGTGTGGATACGGGAGCGGTTCGGCCTGGTGGTGACGGGCAACGTCCACAAGTTCGGCCAGGACCTGTCGCTGCGGGAGTTCCTGCTGGGCACCGGCGAACGCGTGCTGGTGGAGGCGAGCCCCAGGGACCGCATCTGGGGCATCGGACTGCCCCGGGACGACCCGAGAGCCGCGGACCCGGCACGCTGGCGGGGCCTGAACCTGCTGGGCTTCGCCCTGATGGAGGCCCGGACGCGCCTACGCACGGCATGAGGCGGCCCGTGGCGGGGCGTGGGGGAACCGTGTCCCCCCGCCCCACCGCGGGCCGTGGTGGTCATGCCTTACGGCGGGTCAGCGGGCGCCGACGACCAGGGATGTGGAGTACGGGTCGTGGTACTCGAAGTCGCTGCCGTCGGACTGGGTGATTCCGTAGATCAGGAATGCGAGGAAGGCCGCACCGATCGCCATGCCGATCGAACCGAGGATGATCCCGGCCAGTGCCATGCCGCCGTTGGTCGCCTCGCCCCGCTTGGCGCGGCCCCTCCCGATGATGCCGAGGATCAGGGCGATGACGCCGGGAACGATGGCGAGCCCCCACATGCAGAAGCCGACCACCGAGACGATTCCCAGCACCAGCGCGGCGACCCCGAGCCCGTTGGCGGGCGCGGGGCCCCAGGCAGGCTGGC
>DATCWZ010000804.1:0-2482 GCA_036566065.1 Streptomyces sp.
CCCAGCCTCTTCGGCGGGCGCGGCGGCGTCCCCGGCACGGTGCTGGGCGCCCTGGTGGTCACGGTCCTGACGAACGGGCTGACCCAGGCCGGTATCGACAGCCTGTACCAGCAGGTCGCCACCGGCATCCTCGTCATCGTCGCCGTTGCCGTCGACCGTGTCGTCCGAGGGAGGGCCGCATGAACGAGTCGCGCGAATCCGCCGCGCCTCCCGTCGCCGATGTGGTGATGCGCGCGAGCGGACTGGTCAAGCGGTACGGAAACGTCGTCGCCATCCGCGAGTCCGACTTCGAGATCCGGGCCGGTGAGGTCCTCGCCGTCGTCGGGGACAACGGGGCGGGCAAGTCGAGCCTCATCAAGGCCCTGACCGGGGCCCTCGTCCCGGATGCCGGAACCATCGAACTCGACGGCCGGCCCGTCCACTTCCACGGTCCGCGCGACGCACGCGCGGCGGGCATCGAGACGGTCTACCAGACCCTCGCCGTCGCCCCGCAGATGGACATCGCCACCAACCTCTTCCTGGGCCGGCCCCTGCGCCGCCCGGGCGTGCTCGGCTCGGGCCTGCGCATGCTCGACCACAAGAGGATGCGTACGCAGGCGGCCGAAC
Source organism: Streptomyces sp. (assembly GCA_036566065.1). Taxonomy (GTDB): domain Bacteria; phylum Actinomycetota; class Actinomycetes; order Streptomycetales; family Streptomycetaceae; genus Streptomyces. The sequence goes on from DATCWZ010000804.1 coordinate 607, forward strand.
AGCTCGACCGGCTCGGCATCGCCACCATCCAGGACATCACCCAACTGGTCGGCACCCTGTCCGGCGGCCAGCGCCAGGCCGTCGCCGTGGCCAGGGCCGCGATGTTCGGCACCCGGCTGATCATCATGGACGAGCCGACGGCCGCTCTCGGCGTACGGGAGTCGCGGCAGGTCCTGGACCTGATCGCCCGTATCCGCGACCGGGGCGTCCCCGTTGTCCTCATCAGCCATGACATGCCGCAGGTCTTCGAGATCGCCGACCGTATCCACGTCCACCGCCTCGGCAGGCGTGCCGCGGTGGTCACCCCGGGAATGTGCACGATGACCGAAGTGGTGGGCCTGATGACCGGCGCACTGCAGATGCGGGCCGACGGAACTCTGCTGGAGAGCAGCACCCAGCCGATGCCCGAGGACAAGCCCGCGTCCCCCCACACCCCGGAGAAAACCGAATGACGATCAGCGGCAGCAACCGCACCGCGGGCCGCAACCGCATCACCTCCTCGCTCTACGGGCACCCCGGCCTGGACACCCTCACCGAGCGGGCCCTGCGCCTGGCGGCCCGCCCCGGCCGGGCGCTGCTCGGCATCGTCGGGGAACCCGGCGCGGGCAAGTCCACCTTCGCCGAACAGCTCTGGACCAGGCTGGAGGAACAGCACCCAGGCCTCGCCGTGACCGTATCGATGGACGGCTTCCACCTCGCCCAGAAGGTCATAGGGGCACGCGGCGAGACGGCCCTCAAGGGCACCATCGGCACGTTCGACGCGGACGGCTTCCTCGCCCTCCTGGTCCGTACGCGCGCCGAAACCGCCAACACCGTGTGGTGGCCGGAATTCGACCGCACCCTGGAGGACGCGGTGGCCGGTGCGATCGAGGTCGCCGAGCACCACCGCCTGGTCATCGTCGACGGCAACTTCCTGCTGGCCACGCGGGAACCGTGGCGCCGGGTGAAGGACGTGCTGGACGAGAGCTGGTTCCTGGACGCGCGCCCGGACGCCCGGCGCGAGCGGCTCACCCGCCGCTACATCAGCTACGGCTTCACCCCGCAGGCCGCCCGCGCCAAGGCCCTCGGGGTCGACGAGGACACCAGTGCCCTCATCCGCTCCACGGCCTGCCGGGCCGATCTGGTGATCAGCGAGGACGGATAAGATCCGGACATGGCAGGCAGAGCACCCCGAGACACACCCACGATGTCCGATGTGGCCCGCCGGGCGGGCGTATCGGTCTCGACGGTGTCGCATGTGCTCAACAAGACCCGGCCGGTCGCCCCGGCGACGGTACGCAGCGTGCTGGATGCCGTCGCCGAGACCGGTTACGTCCCCGACCCGGTGGCCCGCGCCCTGGACAGCACGGGGTACGGGACGATCGGCCTGGCCATGTCCGCCCTGTCCAACCCCTACTTCAGCAACGTCGTCCACGGCATCGACAGCCACGCCTCGGCCGCCGGTTATTCGGTGCTGCTGGCCGACACCCACGACGAGGCCGATACGGAGATCAAGGCGGTCAGCGAGCTGCTGCGCCGCCGGGTCAGCGCGATCATCCTGGCCGCCTCGGGTGACGGCACCCAGGCCATCCGGTACGCGAACAAGGTGGACGTCCCCGTCATCGCCATCGACCGCTTCGTCCCCGCCGACGTGGACCAGGTCGCCGTCGACAACGCCGAGCCCACCGCGGCCCTGGTGGACCATCTGGCGTCCGCCGGACACACCCGCATCGCCATGATCGCCGGGCGCTCCGGTCTCACCACGACCGTCGAGCGCCGCGAGGGCTTCCGGCTCGGCCTGCGCCGTAACGGCATCGTGGGCGACGCGAGCCTGGAAGCGGACGGCGACTCCAGCGAGCGGGGCGCGGAGGCGGCCGTCGCCGCGCTGCTGAGGCTG
>DATCWZ010000746.1:0-2910 GCA_036566065.1 Streptomyces sp.
CCGGGGCGGGAGCCGGCCCGTGCGCGGCACGTCGAACGGCTGCGGTCGGCGCTCAGCCGCTGGTACTACCGGGACAGCGTGCCGCCTCCGGCGACCCCGGCGCAGCGGCGGAAGATCACTGCGGTGCTGGCCGGGCCGGAGCAGCCGCCGGGGCGTACGGACTGACAGGGCATCCAGGTCAGGCTGAGCGGTCGCTCTTCTGGAAGGCGAAGCCGTACACACCCGGAAAGAGCACGCCGACTCCGATCAGGAAGAGCCACAGCCCCCGGACGACGCCGAGCCCCATCAGGGCGGTGCCGGCGGCGGTGATGACCGGGAAGTAGCTGCGGGCGGGGAAGTACTCGCGCTTTCCGCCCGCCTCCTTCACGCGTACGTTCTTCCGGTCCTCAAGGCGGCGGCCCGTCCGGTGGGACTGCCGCCACAGGAAGGCGGCGATCAGCGCGGACATCAGGGCGGAGACGGCCAGCGCGGCGATGCCCGCCGGATCGGGGGCGAACGCCGCGTACACGGCACCGGTCGCCACGAAGAACAGGGCAACGCCGGTGAACAGCCAGGCTTCGCCTCTCATCGGCTCCCCTCCTTTCCGCCGCCCAGCGCGGGATGGCGGTGGGGCAGCGGGGTGGCCACTTCCGGATGGTGCAGGTCGAAGGCGGGTGACTCGGAGCGGATCCGGGGCAGGGCGTGGAAGTTGTGCCGGGGCGGCGGGCAGCCGGTGGCCCACTCCAGGGAGCGGCCCCAGCCCCACGGGTCGTCGGCGGTGACCTTCGCTCCGTACCGGCGGGTCTTCCAGACGTTGTACAGGAACGGCAGCGTGGAGAGGCCCAGCACGAAGGCCCCGATGGTGGACACCGTGTTGAGCGTGGTGAATCCGTCGGCGGCCAGGTAGTCGGCGTAACGGCGCGGCATGCCCTCTTCGCCGAGCCAGTGGTGGACGAGGAAAGTGAGCTGGAAGCCGACGAACAGTGTCCAGAAGTGGATTTTGCCCAGGCGTTCGTCGAGCATCCGGCCGGTGAATTTGGGCCACCAGAAGTAGAACCCGCCGAACGTGGCGAAGACGATCGTCCCGAAGAGCACATAGTGCAGGTGGGCGACGATGAAGTAGCTGTCGGTCAGGTGGAAGTCCATCGGCGGCGACGCGATGAGCACCCCGGTCAGCCCGCCGAGCAGGAAGGTGACCAGGAAGCCGATGGACCACAGCATCGGTGTCTCGAACGACAGCGAGCCGGTCCACATGGTGCCGATCCAGTTGAAGAACTTCACGCCCGTGGGGACCGCGATGAGGAAGGACATCAGCGAGAAGAAGGGCAGCAGCACCGCCCCGGTGGCGAACATGTGGTGGGCCCATACGGTTGCGGAGAGACCGGTGATGGCGGCGGTGGCCCCGATCAGACCGACGTAGCCGAAGGCGGGCTTTCTGCTGAACACCGGGAGGATCTCGGTGATCACCCCGAAGAACGGCAGCGCCACGATGTACACCTCGGGATGGCCGAAGAACCAGAACAGGTGCTGCCACAGCAGCGCCCCGCCGTTGGCCGCGTCGAAGATGTGTGCCCCGAACTTTCTGTCCGCCTCCAGCGCGAGCAGCGCCGCCGCCAGTACCGGGAAGGCCAGCAGGGCGAGGATGGAGGTGAACAGGACGTTCCAGGTGAAGATCGGCATACGGAACAGCGTCATGCCCGGGGCACGCAGACATACGACGGTGGCGATGAAGTTGACCGAGCCGAGGATCGTGCTCAGCCCCGAGACCACCAGGCCCATCACCCAGAGGTCCTCGCCGGTGCCGGGCGAGAACACGGGGCCGTTCAGCGGCGCGTACGCGAACCAGCCGAAGGACGCGGCGCCGTTCGCCGTGAGAAACCCCGAGACCACCATCAGGCCGCCGAACAGGTACACCCAGTAGGTGAAGGCGTTGAGCCGGGGGAACGCCACATCCGGGGCGCCGATCTGCAGCGGCATGATCGCATTGGCGAAGCCGGTGAAGGTCGGGGTCGCGAACAGCAGCATCATGACCGTGCCATGCACGGTGAACAACTGGTTGTACTGCTCGTGGGAGACGATCTGCGTGCCCGGCCGGGCGAGTTCGGCGCGCATCAGCATCGCCAGGAGGCCCGCGAAGAGGAAGAACGCGAAGGCGGTGACCAGGTACATATTGCCGATCACCTTGTGATCGGTCGTCGACAGCAGCCGTAACAGCCGGGATCCCTGTGCCACCCGGCGCTCGGTCCGGGCGGCCGCGGCGTCCTCGTCGTGCCGCGCCGTCTCCTGTTGTCCGTCCAGCGACGCCATACGTCCTCCCGATCCAACCGGCCCGTAACCGGCATGGCGGTCACCGCCGACATCATGCGCGGGCCGACGGCCGAACCGGTTACCTCCCGCGTCTGCCCGGGCACACGGTCACTCGAACGGCCCATCCGCCGAGAGGCTCCTCGCGGCGGCCGGGCGACCCATCGGGCACATATGTCGGGAAGGCGGACAATGGATACAGGGAGCCCGGTGGCGTCGGTGAAAGGGCCGTCACCCTCACGAAAGGTGCGTGTGAGCCGTGAACCTTCCCTTGAGCAGCGCAGCACCCGGCGACCTGGCGGCAGTGACCTCAACCGCGGGCTGGATCGTGCCCCTCGCCGTCGGTGTCGTCCTGGTGGGACTGCTGATCGGTCTCGTCTGGTGGGACGACCACCGCAGGCGTGAGCGCGCACCGCGGCCCGACGAGCAGCCCCGGCGCCCGGACCACCGGACCGAGATCTCGGAGGTCCGGGAACCCGAGGAGCTCAGCAGGAGCGAGGAGCGCCTGCTTCCGCACGAGCTCAAACACCAGGGCACCCACACCGCGCCTCCCGGCACGCCGCCGCGCGACGACTCGAGCGGCAGCGGCTTCGGCAGCGGCGGCTTCGGCGGCTGACCGGCGGCCCC
>DATCWZ010000721.1:0-2003 GCA_036566065.1 Streptomyces sp.
GCCGATCACGGTGACCGAGAGCCCCACGCCGACGCCGATCATGAACACGGTGTAGACGAATCCGGCGATCGCCGTCGGAAGATTGGCCAGGAGATACGCGATCTCCTTCCACGCCTGCGGGGCGAGCGCGAGGCGGGCGGGCGGCAGACGGTCGTTGTCGGGCGGAGTGGGGCTGATGGTCATACCGCAAGCCTGCCGGGCCGGAACCGCGCACGCCATGGGGTCCGTGGGTGGGGCGACGTGGGGATAACCCCACCTTGGCTTGACGCGACTGCTTACACCCCCTTTAACAGGGCCTAGACTCCCTCGGACAGATCGCGGAACGGACCTGAACGGATCGAGGGAGCGGGAGGACCAACGTGATGGACGTGCCGGAATCGACCGTTCTCGCGTCCGACTACTTCCCGGGCTACTCGGTGGTCGGACTGCTCGCCCTGATCGGCGTGCTGTTCGTCGCCGTCGCCTTCGGCGCGGGCCGGCTGCTCAGGCCAATGGTCCCGACGCAGGAGAAGATGCTCACCTATGAGTGCGGCGTCGACCCCGTGGGGGAGGGCTGGGCACACACCCAGGTCCGCTATTACGTCTATGCCTTCCTCTATGTGATCTTCGCCGTGGATTCGGTCTTCCTGTTTCCGTGGGCGACGGTGTTCGCGGCGCCCGGATACGGCGCGACGACGCTGGTCGAGATGTTCATCTTCCTCGGCTTCCTGGCCGTGGGACTGCTGTACGCATGGAAGAAGGGCGTCCTCGAATGGGCGTGACGAGCGGGTCCACCCCCGAACCGCTGCCCGGATACGCGTCGCCGGGGCCGACGCTCGGGGTGCTGTCCCGGCTCGCGCCCCAGCCGATGAAGGTGGTCCTCAACTGGGGCCGCCGCTACAGCCTCTGGGTCTTCAACTTCGGCCTCGCCTGCTGCGCCATCGAGTTCATCGCCGCGTCCATGGCGCGGCACGACTTCATCCGGCTCGGCGTGATCCCGTTCGCGCCCGGACCCCGCCAGGCCGACCTGATGATCGTGTCCGGCACGGTGACGGACAAGATGGCGCCGGCCGTCCGGCGGTTGTACGAGCAGATGCCCGAGCCGAAGTACGTCATCTCCTTCGGCGCCTGCTCCAACTGCGGCGGGCCCTACTGGGATTCGTACTCCGTGACGAAGGGCGTCGACCAGATCATCCCCGTCGATGTGTACGTGCCCGGCTGCCCGCCCCGGCCCGAGGCGCTGCTGCAGGGGATTCTCAAGCTTCAGGAGAAGATCGCCCGCGAGTCGCTCGCCGAGCGGTACGCCACGGAAGGCGCCGCCCGCCCGTCCGCCGCGGCGCTGCGGAGCGCTCCGGTCGCTGGGCCGGTGCCGCCAAGGGGGCAGCCCGTACCGCCCGGCGGGCCGGGGGAGGAGGGGCCATGAGCGCCGCCGAAGCGTACGACCGGCTGCCGGACGCCGTCACCGAGATCTTCGGCGGGGACGCCACGGCCGAGCGGGCGTACGAACTGCTCACCGTCGATGTACCCGCCGCCTCCTGGATCGCCGCCCTCGAAACGGCCCGCACCGAGTTGGGGTGCACCTACTTCGACTGGCTGAGCGCGGTCGACGAGCCGGGCACCGGCTTCCGGGTCTGCGCCCATGTCGCGGCCCCTCGCGGCGGTACGGTGCGGCGCCTGCTGGTCCGTACGACCGTCCCGCACGACGCGCCCTCGCTGCCGAGCGCCGTCGGCGTGTACGCGGGGGCTGCCTGGCACGAGCGCGAGACACACGAGATGTTCGGCATCGGCTTCGAGGGCCACCCGCACCTGGTCCCGCTGCTGCTGCCGGAAGGGTTTGAGGGCCACCCGCTGCGCAAGGACTTCGTCCTGGCGGCCCGGGTCGTCAAGGCGTGGCCGGGAGCCAAGGAGCCGGGCGAGTCCGAGCACGGCGGGCCCAAGCGCCGCACGATGCAGCCGCCGGGCGTACCGGACCCGAACGAGTGGGGCCCACTGAAGGGCCAACTCCCGCCGGCCCCGGCGGCCCG
>DATCWZ010000430.1:0-3627 GCA_036566065.1 Streptomyces sp.
TCCGGACCGCGCGCGGAACGGGCGGCGCGGCCGCCGCCGCCTCGTTGACCCGACCCAGCGCATCGTCCGCCCTGCGGCCGCGGAGTTCCGCTGTGAGCAACCGGTCGAGCGCGGACCGCAGTTGCCGGAAGCGCGTCACCCAGCTCTCGTCCACTCCCGCGAGTCCCGTCCCCGCGGGCAGCAGGCCCGCCGCCAGGAGCCAGTCGGCCAGCCGGGCCGCGCTGTCGAGTTGTTCGCGTCCGCCGCCCGGACCGGTCGCCAGCAGGTCCAGGCAGACCCTGCCCGCGTCGAACCGCCAGCCGGAGGGAGCCGTGCCCGCTGCCATATGCCCGTCACCGCCTCGGGTCGCCGATGAGCGCCACCCTCCAGAGTGCCCGCCGGGGCGCCGGACCGAAACCCCCGAACCCGTGCCGCAGCGTGTCAGCGCCGGGGCGGGCCGTCGTGCAGGATTCGCTGGAACATCCGGTGGTCCCGCCATGCGCCGTCGATGTGGAGGTAGCGCGGCGCCACCCCGATCTCCTCGAACCCGCACTTGGCCAGCACCCGCTGCGACGCCGCGTTGGCCAGGACCGTCCCGGCCTCGATCCGGTGCAGGCCGAGCGCGTCGCGCGCCAGGTCGCAGACCGCGCCGACGGCGGCGGTCGCCAGCCCGTGGCCCGCCCGGTCGACGTGGACCCAGTAGCCGAGCCGGGCGTTGCGGAACGGCCCGCGTTCGATGTTGGCGAGCGTCATCGCCCCGACGACCCGGTCCTCCCCGTCCGCGAGCACCCAGGGCATCACCCGCCCCCCGGCCCGTTCGGCGAGCAGTCCAGTGAGGCGTTCGGCCTGGCCGTGAGCGGTGTAGTAGGACTCGGGGCGTACGGGATCCCAGGGCCGCATGTACGCGCGGCTGCGGGTCAGCGCCTCGGCGAACGACGCGGCGTCGTCGAGTGCCGCAGGGCGCAGATGAACGTCTTCGATGAGCGGTCGGCTGTCATGAATCACCCGGGCACGCTACCCGGACACGCCATCGGGCTCCGCGAGCCGGTAGCCCCGCTTCACCACCGTACGGATCAGCCCCGGCACCCCCAGCGCGGTGCGCAGCCGTGCCATCGCCGTCTCCACGGCGTGCTCGTCCGTGCCGCTGCCGGGCAGCGCGCGCAGCAGTTCCGCGCGGGCCACCACCCACCCCGGCCTGCGGGCCAGCGCGCGTAGCAGGGCCATCCCCGCGGGCGGCACCGGGCGCAGCACCCCGTCGACGATCACCGCCTGCCCCCGGATCTCGACCCGGTGCCCGGCGACCAGCAGCACACGGGCCCCGGCAGGCAGTCTGGCGCAGAGCACCTGGACGAGCGGGCCGAGCCGGAAGCGTTCCGGTCGTACGGTGTCGATGCCCGCCGCCCGCAACGGCAGCGCGGTCACCGGCCCCACGCACGCCGTCACCACATCGTCCCGCAGCGCGGCCAGCACCTCCGGCAGCAGTCCGCGCGCCTCGGCCCGCGCCAGATACGAGGCGGCGGCGGGCGCACTGGTGAAGGTGAGGGCGTCCAGGCCGCGCGCGACAGTGACGTCCAGCATCCGGTCGAGCGGCGCGATGTCCTCCGGCGGCAGCCAGCGGTAGACCGGCACGCCGACGACTTCGGCACCGGCCGCCCGCAGCGCCTCCACGAAACCGGGCAGCGGCTCGCCGTGCAGTTGCAGCGCGATCCTGCGGTGCGCGACGCCCTCGCCGAGCAGCCGGTCCAGTACTTCGGCCATCGACTCCGAGCCCGGTGACCAGGTCTCCGTCAGCCCGGCCGCCCGGATGGCGCCCTTGACCTTCGGGCCGCGCGCCAGCAGTTCGGCGCCGCGCAGCCGGTCCCGCAACCGGTCGCCAATGCCCCAGCCGTCGGCGGCCTCCAGCCAGCCCCGGAAGCCGATCGCCGTGGTGGCGATCACCACATCGGGCGCGTGGCCGATCAACGCCCCGGTGGCGGCGAGGAGTTCGCTGTCGTCCGCGAGCGGCACGATCCGCAGCGCCGGGGCGTACACAACGGCGGCGCCCCGGCGCCGGAGTAGTGTGCCGAGTTCGTCGGCGCGGCGGGCGGCGGTCACCCCGACCGTGAAGCCGGCGAGGGGCCCGTGCTGTGCGTCGTCGTCGTGCATGGCGTGTTACCCGGCCTTCGTGTACCCGCTGCTCGGTCGTACGGAGGACCGAGACTGTCAACTCGGCGTGACGGTCCCGGTTCGCCAGTATTTCCCGGCCGTTACGGCGAAGCACACGGCGTAAAAACCCAGGAAGGTCCAGTAGGCGGCCGTCCCGTCGCCCGCACCCCGGAACGACTGCCGGAACGCGAGGTTGACGGCAAGCCCGCCGAGCGTGCCCACCGCCCCGATGAGCCCCATCGCCGCCCCGGAGAGCCGCCTGCCGTACGCGGCGGCCTCCTCGCCCCGCAGCCCCCGGCCGATGGCCTGGGCGTGGAAGACGCCCGGGATCATCTTGTACGTCGATCCGTTGCCCAGTCCCGTCAGCACGAACAGGGCGGTGAAGCCGGCCAGGAAGACCCCCAGCGACCCGGTCCCCGAGGCGCGGACGACGACGCCGGTCGCCGCGGCCATCGCCGCGAAGGTCCCCAGGGTGATCCGGGCCCCGCCGTACCGGTCGGCGAGCTGCCCGCCGACGGGCCTGGCGAGGGAGCCCAGCAGCGGCCCGATGAAGGTCAGCGACGCGGACTGCAGCGGGGTCCGGCCGAACTGCGTCTGGAGGACGAGGCCGAAAGCGAAGCCGTATCCGATGAACGATCCGAAGGTCCCGACATAGAGCACCGACATGATCCAGGTGTGCGGATCGCGCGCGGCTTCCCGCACGGCCCCGGTGTCGTCGCGTACGGACGCCAGATTGTCCATGCGGTACGCGGCGCACAGCGCGGCCACGACGATCAGCGGTATGTACACGCCGAGCACGATCCGCGGCCGCCCCGCCCCGGCCGTCGCGATCACCAGCAGCCCGACGAGCTGCACGACCGGCACCCCTATATTGCCGCCGCCCGCGTTGAGCCCGAGCGCCCAGCCCTTCCTGCGCAGCGGGAAGAACGCGTTGATGTTCGTCATCGACGAGGCGAAGTTGCCGCCGCCGATCCCGGCGAGCGCGGCGACCACCACGAAGGTGGCGTACGAAGTCCCCGGCTCCATCACCACGTACGCGGCGACGGTCGGCACGAGCAGCGCCAGCGCGCTGAACACGGTCCAGTCGCGCCCGCCGAAGCGGGCCACGGCGAAGGTGTACGGAATCCGTACGAGCGCTCCGACCAGGGTGGCCGTCGAGATCAGGAAGAACTTGCCACCCGCGTCGATCCCGTACTCCGGCCCCATGAACAGCACCATCACCGACCACAGGGTCCAGACGGAGAACCCGATGTGCTCCGAGAACACGGAGAACCACAGGTTCCGGCGGGCGACGCGCTCGCCCGTATCGCGCCAGAAGGTCTCGTCCTCCGGGTCCCAGTGTGCGATCCAACGGCCGCCCATCATGTGCCTCCGCAGGGGTCGGGGTGTCGTCCCGGCCGACGCTAGGGAGTGCGCGTTTCGGCGTGGTGCCGCGCGAGGTGACCGGCGGGCAACCGTGCTCTCACACGACGGCGGGGGCCACGGTGAGCCCTGCTCACCACG
>DATCWZ010000826.1:0-9730 GCA_036566065.1 Streptomyces sp.
GGCCGGCAGGCAGCAGCCCTCGCCGTTGAAGAGGGCCGCTACCACGGCACCGCCGCTTTTCTCGTCGTGCTGCCGCACGCCACGGACCCCGGCCGCGTACAGGCATATGTCATCGACGCGGCGTGTGTCGACGCCACTCCGGCAGCAAAAGGCCGCTTGCTGCTCACCCACGCCTACACCCGCCGCTGAGCGTCGCGCGCCGGGTGCGCTGCGACACGTCGGGAATGCACGCCCCGTAGGATCCGTTGGGTGGGGTGAGAGTCGTAGGACCTGGCCCCAGTAGGCAGCAGGCAGTCTGCGGAGAAGAGGAAGAATCCCGTGAGCGACGTCCGTAATGTGATCATCATCGGCTCCGGGCCGGCTGGTTACACCGCCGCCCTGTACACCGCTCGCGCATCGCTGAAGCCGCTGGTGTTCGAGGGCGCCGTCACCGCCGGTGGTGCACTGATGAACACCACCGACGTGGAGAACTTCCCCGGCTTCCAGGACGGGATCATGGGCCCCGAGCTCATGGACAATATGCGCGCCCAGGCCGAGCGCTTCGGCGCCGAGCTTATCCCCGACGATGTGGTCTCCGTCGACCTCAACGGCGCCATCAAGACCGTCACCGACACAACGGGTGCGGTCCACCGCGCTAAGGCGGTCATCGTCACCACGGGCTCCCAGCACCGGAAGCTCGGTCTGCCCAACGAGGACGCGCTTTCCGGGCGCGGTGTCTCCTGGTGTGCCACCTGCGACGGCTTCTTCTTCAAGGAACACGACATCGCCGTGGTCGGCGGCGGTGACACCGCTATGGAGGAGGCGACCTTCCTTTCCCGGTTCGCCAAGTCCGTCACGATCGTCCACCGCCGTGACACCCTGCGGGCCTCCAAGCCGATGCAGGACCGGGCCTTCGCCGACCCGAAGATCAAGTTCGCCTGGGACAGCGAAGTCGCCGAGATCCACGGCGAGCAGAAGCTGTCCGGTGTGACCCTGCGCAACACCAAGACCGGCGAGACCTCCCCGCTCCCCGTGACCGGCCTGTTCATCGCAGTCGGCCACGACCCGCGCACGGAGCTCTTCAAGGGGCAGCTCGACCTCGACGACGAGGGTTACCTCAAGGTCCAGGCCCCCTCCACCCGTACCAGCCTGCCCGGCGTCTTCGGTGCCGGAGACGTGGTCGACCACACTTACCGGCAGGCCATCACCGCCGCCGGGACCGGCTGCTCCGCCGCTCTCGACGCCGAACGTTTCCTGGCGGCGCTCGCCGACGAGAAGCCCGCCGAGCCGGAGAAGACCCCCGCGGTCTGACCGCCGCACCCCTCACGCCCCACCCACCGATGTTAAGGAGGCCGCCGTGGCCGGCGCCCTGAAGAACGTGACAGACGATTCTTTCGACGAGGATGTCCTGAAGAGCGAGAAGCCCGTGCTGGTGGACTTCTGGGCTGCCTGGTGCGGTCCGTGCCGTCAGATCGGTCCTTCGCTGGAGGCCATCGCGGCTGAGTATGGCGACCAGATCGAGATCGTCAAGCTCAACATCGACGAGAACCCAGCTACCGCGGCCAAGTACAGCGTGATGTCCATCCCGACGATGAATGTTTATCAGGGCGGCGAGGTCACCAAGACCATCGTGGGCGCCAAGCCGAAGTCCGCGATCCTGCGCGATCTCGAAGACTTCATCGTCACCGAGTGACGTTTCACGTGAAACAGAACGGGCCCGCCGGGAGGTGGGCCCGTTCTGTGTGCTCGGCCCGACATCAGAGCGGCCGAAGCGCCGGTTCCTTCTGCACAGCGCCCAGTAGCCTGTCCAGCGCCAGCTCGACATCCTCTTTCCAGGAAAGCGTGGTCCGCAGCTCCAGCCTCAAGCGCGGATACGCCGGATGCGGCCGCACCGTTTTGAAGCCGACCGCGAGCAGGTGGTCCGCCGGGAGCACACAGGCGGGCTCCTTCCACCGGGCGTCCCCGAACGCCTCGATGGCTTTGAATCCCCGCCGCAGCAAGTCCTTCGCCACCGTCTGCACCATCACACGGCCCAGCCCCTGGTCCCGATGGCTCGGAATGATCAACGCGGTTATCAACTGCACCGCATCGGGCGAGACCGGGCTGGTGGGAAACGCCGTCGCCCGCGGCACATACGCGGGCGGTGCGTACAGGACGTAGCCCACGGGCACGTCATCCACATAGACGACCCGGCCGCAGGAGCCCCACTCCAGCAGAACCGCGGAGATCCACGCTTCCTTCTCCAGGCCGGATCTGCCCGCTTTTACCGCAGCTTCACCGCTGACCGGATCAAGTTCCCAGAAGACGCACGAGCGGCAGCGCTTGGGTAGATCCGGAAGGTTGTCCAGTGTGAGCGGTACGAGCCGACGCCCCATGAAGGCTGTTCCTCACTTCCTTCGCCCGCCGCATCCCGCGCGGCTGCCAGCGCACTCCGTTCGCGGAACATGCTGCCGACGAACCCCCCGACAGCACCAAGCCCCAACCCGACGGTCACCAGGTGGCTGCGATGCACTGATCGCACGGCCCTGCCTCCTCTGAGGTGGTCACGATGGATACGCCATACCAGAACGCATCGTATCCACCCAGAGGTGATGCGGATACCGAGAGAGAGCAAAGGGCGGACTGTGTCCCGGTTCTCACCGCACCAGCCCGCCCATCGTCCGACCGCGCGTCTCAGTCCTTGTCGTCCTCAGCAGCTTCCTCGGACAGGCCGCGCTCCAGCACGCGCCCCTCGCCCGGAGCAAGGCTTCCGAGAATCCGGTCCAGATCCTCCATCGAGGCGAACTCGACGACGATCTTTCCCTTCTTCTGACCGAGGTCGACCTTCACCCTCGTCTCGAAGCGGTCCGAGAGCCGGGACGCCAGGTCGGTCAGCGCGGGTGAGACGCGGCTGCCGGCCCGGGGGCTCTTCGGCTTCACCGAGCTCGTCGGCTCGGAGCCCATGAGGGTCACGATCTCTTCGACCGCCCGCACCGACAGTCCTTCGGCCACAATGCGGTGAGCCAGCCGGTCCTGCTCCTCCGAATCGTCCACCGAGAGCAGCGCGCGTGCGTGTCCTGCCGAGAGAACCCCGGCGGCAACCCTGCGCTGGACCGGGGGCGAGAGCCGCAGCAGACGCAGCGTATTGGACACCTGCGGACGGGACCGCCCGATGCGGTCCGCAAGCTGGTCATGCGTGCACTTGAAGTCCTTGAGGAGCTGGTCGTACGCCGCTGCCTCTTCCAGCGGGTTGAGCTGGGCCCGGTGCAGGTTCTCCAGAAGAGCGTCGAGCAACAGCTTCTCGTCATCTGTCGCCCGGACGATGGCCGGGATCCGCTCCAGCCCGGCTTCCCGGCACGCTCTCCAGCGGCGCTCACCCATGATGAGCTCATAGCGGTCCGGACCCGCTGTGCGCACCACGACCGGCTGGAGGAGACCGACCTCCTTGATGGAGGTGATCAGCTCGGCGAGCGCGTCCTCGTCGAACACCTCGCGAGGCTGCTTCGGGTTGGGCGTGATCGATCCGAGAGGAATCTCGGCGAAGTACGCACCGGCTGACCCCGCCGCCTCGGCAGGTGGCTCGCCGCCCGCAGCAGGACCAGCCGGTTCCGGCACCGCTGACGGACCGGCCGGCAGCTTGGTCACCTTCGCGACAGCCACGCCTCGCTCTGCCGTCATCACCGGGGTCGAGCCCGGCAACGCCGCCCCGGCTGCCGGCGCTGACACCTGCTTCTCCTGAGGAGCCGCGGGGATCAGTGCACCAAGCCCACGCCCCAACCCTCTACGACGCTCACTCACTGAATGCCCTCCGAAATACTCTGCTGGCTGTTCTGAATACTCGCGTGGGCATGCTTGGCCTCATACCTCACCCCTACACCCCTCAGGGCGATCTCACGGGCCGCTTCGAGGTACGACAGCGACCCGCTGGATCCGGGGTCGTACGTCAGCACGGTCTGCCCATAGCTCGGGGCCTCCGAGATGCGCACCGAACGCGGAATGCTCGTCCGCAGCACCTCCTCCCCGAAGTGACTGCGTACCTCCTCCGCGACCTGCGAGGCAAGCCTGGTCCGGCCGTCGTACATGGTGAGGAGGATCGTCGATACGTGCAACTCGGGGTTGAGGTGGACCCGCACCATATCGACGTTCCTCAGCAGTTGCCCCAGGCCCTCCAGCGCGTAGTACTCGCACTGGATAGGGATGAGTACCTCTGCCCCTGCGACAAGAGCATTGACTGTCAGCAGCCCCAAGGACGGCGGACAGTCGATGAGGATGTAGTCGAGCGGCTGCTCATACGCCTGGATCGCCCGCTGCAAGCGACTCTCCCGCGCCACCAGCGGCACCAGCTCAATCTCCGCACCGGCGAGATCGATGGTGGCCGGGGCGCAGAAGAGACCTTCGACGTCCAGGACCGGCTGAACAACTTCGGAGAGTGGAGTGTTGTCCACCAGGACGTCATAAATGGAGGGAACCTCTGCATGATGGTCGATGCCTAGAGCCGTGGAGGCATTGCCCTGCGGGTCGAGATCAACCACCAGTACCCGTGCCCCATGCAACGCCAGCGAGGCGGCAAGGTTGACCGTTGAGGTCGTCTTGCCCACCCCGCCCTTCTGGTTGGCGACCACCATGACGCGTGTCTGCTCTGGGCGGGGCAGCCCCTCACCGGCGCGGCCGAGAGCCTCAACCGCCAACGGGGCTGCACGACCGAAAGACGTGTCGTCCATCGGCGGCGGTGTTTCACGTGAAACACCGTCCGTCGCGGACTCGGTACGGGGACCGGGGACCGGGTCGGTCATCGGCCCCGCGGTATTGGCGTCGGACCGCAAGGATTCACTCTCCTCGACTTCAAGCTCGCTATGACCAGAGCCTGCCATGCTTTCGGGGTTGTGAACCAGCGAGGCCCGCTCTTCTGTGGATGAATCCACTTGTGTGGACAACTCGGTAACCCGTACGGGCCGCCGGTCGCGCGAGGTAGCAGCCGCGCGACCACGGCCGATGATTCCGTGCAGCAGAGAGCGATGTTTCACGTGAAACACGATGCACGCGCACGGCGGTCAGACGTCCCCGACACTCCGCACACCACGCATTCGGCTATTTTCCTGGCGTACTGGCAATAAACGGCATGAGTCGTGCTTAACGGGGCAAGACGGTCAGTCCGCCCCGCATGCTCGCGAGCGGTTCAGCGGCGGCGACGGGTACGACTGGTCCTCGCGGCCTTCGCTCGCTTTGCGGCGAATCTCACACCCCCGGGGCTCTCGCCGACGACCACGCGTACCACCGTGGACGCGGGATCGACCAGCCCTGCACCCACATGAATCACCTCGGCCTCGACCACTCCGAGCTTGCTCAGCGCCGCACGAGCCCCCTGGATCTCCTCGTCCGCGGTATCGCCCTTGAGCGCCAGCATCTCCCCGTACGGACGCAGCAGCGGCACGCCCCAGCCCGCGAGCCGGTCGAGCGGGGCCACCGCGCGCGCCGTCACCACGTGAACAGGCTGAAGCGTCCCGAGCACCTCTTCGGCGCGGCCGCGGACGACCGTCACATGATTCAGGCCCAGAAGCTCGACGACCTCCTGGAGGAAGTTCGTCCGCCGCAGCAGCGGCTCCAGCAACGTGATCTTCAGGTCGGGGCGCACCAGCGCCAGCGGAATGCCGGGCAGTCCCGCCCCCGATCCCACATCGCACACCGTGACACCCTTCGGAACGACCTCGGAGAGCACGGCACAGTTCAAGAGATGCCGCCCCCACAGCCGCGGCACCTCACGCGGGCCGATCAACCCGCGGGTGACGCCGGCATCCGCGAGGAGTTCCGCATATCTGACCGCGTCCGCGAGCGACTCGCCGAAAACCGCCTGTGCCCCTTCCGGTGGTTGAGGGAGTTCTGCTGCTGCCTCCGTCACGGGGACCGTCCTTCCGTACCGCACCTCACGCACTGTGGGTGGCTGACTATCGGGCTGACAAAGATCGGCCCCGCCTGCGGACAGACGGGGCCGACAGGAGGAACGGCTCAGGCCGGGAGCACGACGACGAAGCGCTGGGGCTCCTCACCCTCCGACTCGCTGCGCAGGCCCGCCGCCGCGATCGCGTCATGCACGACCTTGCGCTCGAACGGTGTCATCGGCTCCAGCTTCACCGGCTCACCGGTGGCCTTGACCTCGTCCGCGGCCTTCGCTCCGAGCGCGGCGAGCACCTCGCGCTTCTTCGCCCGGAACCCCGCGATGTCCAGCATCAGACGGCTGCGGTCACCGGTCTCCCGGTGGACGGCCAGGCGGGTCAGCTCCTGGAGCGCCTCCAGCACCTCACCGTCGCGTCCCACGAGCTTCTGCAGGTCGCGTGCCGAGTCGCTGATGATCGAGACCGCGGCCCGGTCCGCCTCGACGTCCATATCGATGTCGCCGTCAAGATCGGCGATGTCGAGCAGGCCCTCAAGGTAGTCGGCCGCGATCTCCCCCTCCTGCTCAAGGCGGGTCAGGGTGTCGCCGCCGTCAGAGGCCGCGGTGGTGGTGCCTTCCGTCACGGATGGACTCCTTCTCACTTCTTGGACGGGTGCTTGGGCCGTTGCGACCCCTTGCGCTGTCCGGACTTGGCTTGGCGTGCGGCACCGGACGCGGACTTCCCGGCCGGCTTCGCCTTGTCACCCTGCGGTGCGCTCTGCTTCTGCTGCGAGGGCTTGGCCTCCGGCTCCGACGCCCCGGAGCCCTTGGCCTCACCGGACTGGGCCCCACCGGTCTGAGCGGCACCGGTCTGGCGCTGCGCCTTCGTCTGCCGCTTGGGCTGCTGCCGCTTGGGGGTCGCGGTGCCCTCGGCCTCGGCCACCGCCGCTTCGCTCTTCACCACGGTGCCGTCCTCCTGGGGCGCGAGCCCCAGCTTGGCCAGACCATTGACGAATTTGCGCTCGATGTCGTTACGGTCGGGGCCCTTGGCGGCAATCCGCTTCACGGCACTACGCCTCGCCCTGCCGCGCACCTCACCATGAGCGGTCACGCTCTCCAGCACACGCTCGAGGTAGTGGTCCTGCGCCTTGCTTCCCGGCGTCGGGTTCTGGTTGATCACATACATCTGCTGACCCATGGTCCAGACGTTGGTGGTCAGCCAGTACACGAGGACACCGACGGGGAAGTTGATGCCCATCACGGCGAAGATCAGCGGGAAGATGTACATCAGCATCTTCTGCTGCTGCATGTACGGGGTCTTCACCGTCAGGTCGACGTTCTTCGTCATCAACTGGCGCTGCGTGTAGAACTGCGACGCCGACATCATCACGATCATGACCGCGGTGACGATCCGCACATCCGTCAGCGAGGCGCCGAGCGACTGGACCTTGGCCTCGGAGTCCATGAACTTGGCGGCCAGCGGCGCACCGAAAATGTGCGCCTTCCGCGCGCTGTCCAGCAGTGGCTGGTCGATCACACCGATCGTGTTGCCCGAGGCGATGGCGGAGAGCACGTGGTAAAGGGCGAAGAAGAACGGGGACTGCGCGATGATGGGCAGGCACGAGGAGAGCGGGTTGGTACCCGTCTCCTTGTACAGCTTCATCATCTCTTCGGACTGACGCTGTTTGTCGTTCTTGTAGCGCTCCTGGATCGCCTTCATCCGCGGCTGGAGCACCTGCATGTTCCGCATGGACTTGATCTGCTTGACGAACAGCGGGACCAGACAGATCCGGATCAGGACCACCAGGGACACGATGGACAGTCCCCAGGCCAGGCCCGTGTCGTCGCCGAAGATCATTCCGTACAGGCTGTGGAACTGAACGATGACCCATGAGACGGGTGTGGTGACAAAACTGAACAGACTGGCAATCGTGTCCACTAATCAGGCTCCTTGAGCTTTGGGCGAGGTCTCTGTGACCGGGCTCAGGGGTTCGGAGACCGATCCCCCGGAAGGCACGTCGGCGGTGGAGTCCCCGCCTTTCCTCCCGCGCAGCCAACTGCGCAGAAGCTGGTGCCAACGCGGACGCTTACGGGGCGGGACGTGGTCGACGCCGCCGGGTGACCACGGATTGCATCGAAGGATGCGCCAGGCGGTCAGCGCAGTTCCCTTGATCGCACCGTGCCGGTCGATGGCCGTATATCCATAGTGGGAACACGACGGGTAGTAGCGGCAGACCGGCCCCAGGAGCGGGCTGATCGTCCACTGGTACAGCTTGATAAGAGCCAGCAGCGGGTACTTCATCGCGCGCCCCCTCCCAGTAGCCGCTCGAGGGCGGCATCCAGGTCTCGGGCCAGCTGTGCATGGTCGGCGTCGCCCGAACCGGGCAGCGCTCGTACGACAACAAGGCTACCGGGGGGCAGCAGAGCGAGCCGCTCACGGACCAGGTGGCGAAGCCTGCGCTTCACCGCGGTGCGAACGACGGCCCCGCCCACGGCTTTGCTGACAACGAAACCCGCACGCGGCGGGGAGACACTCTCCCCAGTCACGTGCGGGTACGTTGCATCGCTGCGTAGGTGTACGACGAGGAGCGGGCGTCCGGCCCGGCGCCCTCGCCGTACAGCGGTCGCGAAGTCCTCGCGCCGCCTCAGCCGATTCTCGGTAGGCAGCACGTCATGACCTGGCCGCGATCAGGCGGACAGGCTGGCGCGACCCTTGCCGCGGCGGTTCGCGAGAATCGCGCGTCCGGCACGGGTCCGCATACGCAGCCGGAAGCCGTGGGTCTTGGCGCGACGGCGGTTGTTCGGCTGGAAGGTGCGCTTGCTCACTCGGGGGCTCCAGAAATGATTCGGGTGGTGGCGGGACATCGCCTGGCTGTCACCGTGCGCCCACGAGGAACTCGCGTAAACGCCCGAGTGCACCGCTTCACGACCACAGATCGTGATCTTTGCCCATCGGAGGCATGCGGCAGCAGCCATCGACAACTCGACCTGGTCACGGTACGCGCGGCCGCGCCATCCGGTCAAACCGGTCCGGCGACACCCCATGCTGTACACAGCCTGTGGACAACGACTTGAACCGTGCGGGTCGGCCTGACTACCGTGGCTGAACTCCGGTTCTTTTCCTTCCCACCTGCCGGGCCTCACCCGACCCGGCCCATCCCGTCCCGAGAACAACACATTCGTGGGACCTGCGAGAGAGCGTGCCCTGTGGCTGATGTACCTGCCGATCTTGCCGCAGTGTGGCCACGAGTGCTGGAGCAACTCCTCACAGAGGGGCAGCAGGGCATCGAGCCGAAGGACAAGCAGTGGATCGAGCGCTGCCAGCCCCTCGCCCTCGTCGCCGACACCGCTCTGCTGGCCGTCCCCAACGAGTGGGGCAAGCGTGTCCTGGAGGGCCGGCTCGCTCCGCTCATCAGCGAGACGCTCACCCGGGAGTGCGGCCGGCCGATCCGCATCGCGATCACCGTCGACGATTCCGCGGCCGAACCGGCCCCTGCCACGCACCAGCAGCACCCTGGCCCGCAGCAGCACCGTTACCAGGGGTCACCGCATGACGACCCCGCGCACAGCGAGGTGTACGACGGCTACGGGCACCGCCCGTCCGACGGCCTGCCGACCGCCCGCCCGGCGTACCCCGGCTACCAGCAGCACCGCCCCGACCCCGGCGCCTGGCCCCGCGCCCAGGAAGACCTCTCCTGGCAGCAGCCCCGGCACGCCGGCTACCAGGACCGTGACCCGTACGCGAGCCCCCGCACCCAGCAGCCGCAGCACGACTACCGGCAGCAGCCGCCCGAGCGCGACAGCTACGAACCACAGCGCCACGACCGTGACCGGCACGGTCTGCCGGAGCCGCAGCACCGCCAGGGCGGCGGCCCCGGTCACGGGCGCACCGGCGGCGGCCCC
>DATCWZ010000839.1:0-5069 GCA_036566065.1 Streptomyces sp.
GTCGAAGTACTGGCGCCGCAGGGGGCCGCATCCCGATCCCGGGCCGCCGTGGACGACGAGTGCGGGCTTGCCCGCCGGATTGCCGCAGACCTCCCAGTACACGAGGTTGCCGTCGCCTGTATCGAGCATCCCGTGGTCGTAAGGCTCGATCGGCGGGTAGATGCCGTCGGGCTCACGGTTCACGGTGCGCTCTCCTTCGGTCGGCCGAGGAGCTCAGGGTACGAGGACGGGGGCGCGTAGCCTATAGGGGTGAATGCGACTCCTCAGGTGCTTGCCGTGCTGGATGATGTCCTTGCCTCCGCCACCGCGGATGAGCGTGGCGCCCTGTGGCGCCTTGCCGAGCCGGGGCGGGAGCTGGATGCCAATGTCGTGCGCCTCGCGCCGGACGCCGGGGTGGACGAGCACCAGGAGGACACGCTGGACGTGCTCCTGGTCGTCATCGCGGGCAGCGGCACGCTCACCGCGGGCGAGGACACCCTGAAGCTCGCCCCGAGCACCGTCACTTGGCTGCCCCGCACCTCGCGCCGTGCCCTCGCGGCGGGGCCCGACGGGCTGACGTATCTCACGGTGCACCGCCGCCGCCCCGGCCTGACGGTCAAGCCCTCGGTGACGCCGTCCGCCGTGTACGAGGGCGGCGAGGGCCCGTGCATGCTGGACCGGGTCTGCCCTGAGTGCGGCCGGATGTCGTCGGACCCGGCGCCCAGGTTCTGCAGCGCGTGCGGGGAGCCCTTCCCCGGGCGCTGATCCTCCTTCCGTCTCCCCGCCATCCGGACCTAGCCAGGGGACGCCCCGCCCCAGCGGGGTGGGGAATGGCTTCTGAGCCCTGCTCTGACCTCAACCGTGCGGGCGGATCCGCACTGTTCACCGAAGCCCACCTCTTTGCCGCACTAGACCTGCGGCATGTGTATAGTGATCGTGTGACCGTGACCAAGAAGGTTCGCCGATTCTCCGGCGGCGTCTACGACCTCGGGCTCCACATCGTGTGGTGCCCGAAGTACCGCCGTCCGGTCCTCGGCGGCCGAGTCGCGGAACGACTGGACGAACTGATCCGGCAGAAGGCAGGCGAGCGCGGGTGGGAGATCACCGCCCTTGAGGTGATGCCCGACCACGTCCACCTCTTCGTCAAGCACGACCCGAAGTCGTCGGCCTCATACGTGGCGAACCAGTTCAAGGGCTTCACGTCCCGCGTACTGCGCGAGGAGTTCCCACACCTGAAGTCGCGGATGCCCACGCTGTGGTCGTCATCGTACTTCGCGGCCTCAGTCGGCGCCGTGTCGGCGGCCACGGTCGAGAAGTACATCAACACCCAGTGGGAACGCCTCTGGAAGAAGGGGGACGGCTCGTGATCCGCGCGTACAAGTTCCTCCTGCGCCCCACGGCCCGTCAGACGATCGCGCTCGGCGAGATGCTTCGCGACCACTGCTCCCTCTACAACGGCGCCCTCCAGGAACGCCGGGACGCCTACCGGCACACCTCCAGGACCACCGTCCGCTACGGCGACCAGTCCGCCCAGCTCAAGGCGATCCGGGCGTTCGACCCCGAGCGGCAGGGACGCTGGTCGTTCTCCTCCCAGCAAGCCACCCTGCGCCGCCTCGACAAGGCGTTCCAGGCGTTCTTCCGCCGCGTCAAGGCCGGGCAGACACCGGGCTACCCGAGGTTCAAGGGCGTCGGGCGCTTCGACACCGTCACCTTCCCCAAGGACGGCGACGGCTGCCGCTGGGACTCCACCCCCCACGACGCGCAGACCCGCGTCCGTCTCCAAGGTGTCGGACACATCCGCGTGCACCAGCACCGGCCCGTGCAAGGCCGCGTCAAGACGGTCAGCGTGAAGCGCGAAGGAAACCGCTGGTACGTCGTCCTCTCCTGCGACAACGTGCCCGCCGAGCATCTGCCGCCCACCGGGGCGATCGTCGGCATCGACATGGGCGTCGCCCGCTTCCTGACCACCTCGGACGGCGAACACGTTGCCAACCCGCGATTCCTCACCGCGATGGCTGATGAACTGGCCGAGGCGCAGCGGCACCTCGCAACGTTCCCGAAGCGGACCCGGCATCGCACCAAACGCCACCGTGCCGCAGCCCGGAAGGTCGCCAAGCTGTACGCCAAGATCCGGCGGCAGCGCGAAGACTTCCACCACAAGACCGCCCGTACGCTGATCGCCGACCACGACGTCATCGCGCACGAGCGACTCAACACAGCGGGCATGACCAAAAGGCCCGCACCCAAGACCGACCCCGAGCAGCCCGGCAGCTTCCTGCCGAACGGCGCTGCCGCGAAGGCCGGACTCAACCGCAGCATCCTCGACGCGGGTTGGGCGCAGTTCCTCGGAATCCTGGCGAACAAGGCTGAGAGTGCCGGTCGCCTGGTAGTCCCGGTGGACGCGCGCAACACCTCCCGCACATGCCCCGGCTGCGGGCACGTCGCGAAGGAGAACCGCGCCACCCAAGCGAAGTTCGCATGCACGGCGTGCGGGTTCGCGGCGAACGCGGACCACGTCGGCGCGACGAACGTCCTCAATAGGGCCGGGCTGGCCCTCTGCGCGGCGGCTTAGCCACCGACGCAGGAAGCCCGCGCGTTTACGCGTGGGTGGAGTCACTGGTGTGGCGAACCGGCTCCGCACGCGAAGAGGGGGAGAATGGCGGCGTTTCGGAACGTACGGGACGGCGTGGACGAAGGAGGACCCCGATGGATGTCTGGGTGGATGCGCTGACGGCGTCGGGTGACCGGCTCCGTACGCGGGCTCGACAGCAACTCCTCGATGCCGCACGCGACTTGTACGGTCTGTACGGCTACGCGGAGACGTCGGAGCAGGCGTTGTGCGAGCTCGCCGGGGTGCCCGAGGAGGTGCTCTGGCGGGAATTCGGCTCCCGGGAGGGGCTGTTGATCGCCCTGCACAACGAGGTCACCACCAAGGGGCTGCGGGCCGCCGAGGCGGCGCTGCTCTCGGAGGGCATGGACGACTTCCCGGTGGCCGTGCGCTGGCGGCGGCTGTTCGACGCGTACGTGGCCGCCGTGACCCGGGATCTGCGCGAGGCCCGGGTGACGTTCGTCGAAGTGCTGGACGTGAGCCCCGCGGTGGACGCGCACTGCAAGCGGTGGCGGGAGGTGTGGGCCGACTTCCTGACCGGCGAGGCGGAGCGCGCGGCGGTCCGGGGCGAGGTGGCCGAGCGGGACCACCGGGTCGTCGTGATGGTCATGGTCGCCACGGTCCATGAGCTGATGGCCCACCACAGCCGCCGCCCCCGCCGGGCCAGGCCGGACGAGGTGTCCGAGGAGCTGACACAACTGGGCATCGCCATGCTGGGGGTCCAGGTCGCGGCGGGTTAGCCGTCGCTTGGTGCGGTGGTGCGCTGTGCCGGGAGCGCGTACGGGCCGCCCACGCCCCACGCCTGGTACAGGGCATCCGCGAAGGCGGCGGCGAGTTTGTGCTCGCCGGTCGGGCCCGGGTGGGTGCCGTCGTATGTGTCCGTATGGATGTCGTACGTGGACGGGCGCGAGGCCAGCAGGAGCGGCGACGCGGGCTCGTCCAGGTCGGCGACGGCCTTCGCGAGCAGCGTGTTGAAGCGGTCGCACTCGGCGGCGAAGGGCGCGTCGGTCTCCGCCCGTATGTTCGGTATGACGGGCAGCAGCACCATCCTGATGTGCGGGTTGGCGGTACGGGCTGCCGCGATGAACGCCCGTACGTTCAGGGCCGTTTGCTCACTGTTCGTATAGAAGCCGAGGTCTATCAGGCCGAGCGAGACGAGCAGGACGTCGGCGCGGGTCGCCGCGGCCGTGTCCGCGATCACCGGTGCCATGTGCAGCCAGCCCTCGCCCCAGCCCGCGAAGTGCCGCCGTGCCCCGGCGGGGAAGGACGGGTCGCCGTAGAGGTACGAGACCGGGGCGCGGGCCTCGGTGTCGTACACCTGGGTACGGGGGCCGACGATCGCGTACCCGCCCGCGCCGATGGTCGCTTCGAGGTGCTGCCACATGCGGAAGCGCCAGGTGAAGTCGCCGGAACGTCCGATGGTCATGGAATCGCCGACGAACAGAAAACGCATGGCGACATCATGGCGGATCTCCGCTCCCGCCCGCGACGCGACCCTGGACACTTGTGTCATGCGATCGCTTCCGATTGTCTCCGGTGCCGCCGTCCTGCTGTTCCTCGCGGGGGCGGCACCCGTCGCGGCCGCCGACGGCGGCACGGCCGATCAGACGTTCACGATCCAGGATTCCCGGATCACCGAGTCCAGCGGCCTGGCGGCCAGCCGCGCCCACCCCGGCATCTACTGGACGCACAACGACAGCGACGACGGGCCGTACATCTACGCCGTCGACTCGCGCACCGGGAAGACCGTCGCCCGGATCACCATGCGGGGGGTGGGCGAGCCGCGTGACGTCGAGGCGATCTCGCTCGGCCCGGACGGGAATCTGTACGTCGGGGACATCGGCGACAACCTGAACGGCACCTGGGACCACGTCTGGATCTACCGCTTCCCCGAGCCGAAGCGACTCGCCGACGCCACGGTGCGGGCGACGCAGTTCGATGTGAAGTACGCGGACGGGGCGCGCGACGCCGAGGCGCTGATGGTGCACCCGAAGACGGGGCGGGTCTACATCGCGTCGAAGAACGAGGACGGCGGCGGGCTGTACGAGGGGCCCGCGAGGCTGTCGACCGGCGGCACCAATGTGTTCCGGCGGGTCGGCGAGGTGCCATGGGTGACGGACGGGGCGTTCTCGCCGGACGGCGGGGAACTGGTGCTGCGTACGTACTTCGGCGCCCGGGGGTACACGTTCAAGGACGGCAGGATCAGCCATGATCACCGGGTTTCCGCGCCGATCCTGGGGCAGAGCGAGTCGGTGACGTACACGGCGGACGGCTCGGCGCTGATGTTCGGCTCGGAGGGCGACCACAGCGAGGTGGTTCGGGTGCCCGTGGAGGGCGGCGGCGGGTCGCCTGCGCAGGGCGGGAAGGGGGGCGGCGGTGACGGGGACGCTCCGGCCGGAAGTGGCGCCGGAAGCGGCCAGAAGGGGAGCGTGACGCTCGGCGCGGTGATCGTGGCGGCGGCGCTGGGGGTCTTCGCCGTGAA